>CAZJRT010000084.1:0-7376 GCA_964548445.1 uncultured Pseudobdellovibrionaceae bacterium | reverse complement strand
TCCATTCATTGAGCAGGGAAATGAGTATGCAACCCGTCCCGACACCCAGATCAAGAATCTCTGCAGGTGGTTTGGAATAGAATCGGTCGACGGCTATTTCAACAAGAGTCTCTGTATCAGGACGAGGATCCAGCGTGTCAGCATCCAGTTTAAAATCGAGCCCCCAAAATTCTCTTGTGCTGTAAATTCTAGATACAGGCTCTCCTGAAAGTCTGCGCTCCACATCGAATTCAATACGCGCGAGCTTACTGGGGCTTATTTTTGCATCAGGATTAGTGATCAGGTCCCCCCAATCAAGTTCCGTGTGATGCTTGATTATAATTCTTGCGTCAAGGTCTGCCGTTTCAATTCCCGCTGACCAGAAACTGTGCCGCAAATGATGATAAAGTGGTGTCAGCTTGGTCGGCAATGTCATTTCTAAACATCCAATGCTGCTAGTTGTTCAGCATGGTCCTCCGTTGTCAGAACATCTATAATCTCTCCAAGAGCCTCTCCGTGCAATATCTCATTTAACTTATATAAAGTCAGATTGACCCGGTGATCCGACACCCTCCCTTGTGGGAAATTATATGTACGTATTCTTTCTGATCTGTCTCCAGACCCAACCTGAAGCCTGCGATTCTCGGCCCGTTCATCCATCTGCTTGCGATTCTGCTCATCATAAAGACGTGACCGCAATATCTTCATGGCCTTGGCGCGATTCTTGTGCTGCGATTTTTCATCCTGCATAGCAACCACAATACCTGTGGGAATATGCGTAATTCTTACAGCACTATCAGTTGTATTGACATGCTGTCCTCCGGCTCCCTGGGAGCGGAATGTATCAACTCGCAAATCGCTATCACGTATCTCTACATCAACTTCCTGGGCCTCGGGGAGAACAGCGACAGTAGCTGCCGATGTATGAATCCGCCCCCCTGATTCTGTCTTGGGAACACGCTGAACACGATGCACACCCGATTCATATTTCAATTTCGAGAAGACATCTTTGCCGTTTACTTCTGCAATGATTTCCTTGTAACCGCCGATATCACTCTCACTAGCCTCGATCATCGCAATACGCCAGCCCATATTTGATGCAAAACCTTTGTACATGGCAAAGAGATCACCCGCAAAAAGCGCTGCCTCCTCTCCCCCCGTACCTGCACGGATTTCCAGAATGGCATTCAGTGTATCAGCAGTTTCTTTCGGTAGAAGCGCCTTTTTAATTTTCTGCTCTAGTTCCGGGATAAGCTTATCCAGACGATAGTAATCATCCTGTGCCATTTCCTTCATTTCCGGATCATTGAGCAGCGCCTCCAGATCCGCTTTTTCTTTAAGCGCCTTGCTGTACCCTTCGATCGCTTCAACGACAGGAGTAAGTTCTGCATATTCAGTCGATAGCTCGGTATACTCTTCGCCGGACAAACCTCCGGCACTCATCAATGCGGCCAGTTCCTCATGACGTGCCTTTATCGGCGCAAGTTTCTTTTCAAGACTCATACTTCTGACAATACTCCAGAATAAACGTGACGTATATTTTATATAATCACAATAGAGTTATTTAAAATACAAATATATGTATAGGCAGATAAGCTAGGAAGGTTTTGCGGCTTTTTCTTCAACCATTTGAACAATATGTTCAACTATGTCCTCATTTTTAAGCTTGTGATGAGCTTTGCCATTTATATAAACCTGTAACGTCCCCTTACCGCCTCCGGCCACGCCAATATCGGACACCAGGGCTTCACCTGGACCATTTACCACGCAGCCGATAATCGATAGAGTAATCGGTGTTGATATATGCGACAACCTGTCTTCAAGAATTCTTACAGTGCTTATAACGTCGAACTGCTGCCGGGCACAGGTAGGACAGGAAATAATATTTACTCCTCTGTGACGCAGACCCAGGCTTTTCAACACTTCAAAGCCAACTTTCACTTCTTCGACCGGATCATCCGATAACGACACACGGATTGTATCCCCGATGCCATCCCAAAGCAGCCGACCTAATCCGATGGCAGACTTAACCGTTCCTGTCCGCCGGCCTCCAGCCTCGGTAATCCCCAAGTGTAAAGGATAGTCACAAACCTCTGCCAGCTGCCTGTATGCCTCTACTGCCATAAAAACATCTGATGCTTTGCAGGATATTTTAAAATTGAAGAACCCGTTATCTTCGAGAATCCTGACATGCCTCAAGGCAGATTCAACCATCGCCTCGGGACAAGGTTCTTTAAATTTTTCAAGAAGATCGCGCTCAAGTGACCCTGCATTAACACCGATACGAATAGAGCAGGCATTTGCTTCTGCTGCACTAATCACTTCACGGATCCGTTCCCTGCTGCCAATATTGCCGGGGTTAATCCGAAGGCAAGCCGCCCCGTTATCCGCAGCTTCTATTGCGCGCTTATAATGAAAGTGAATATCTGCAACCACAGGAACCGTTGATTCACCCACGATCTTCTTTAAGGCAGTAGTAGAATCCTCATCAGGACATGAGACTCTCACAATATCTACGCCTGCTTCTTCCAGACGTCTAATCTGATTTATTGTGCCCTGCACATCTGAAGTCAGGGTATTAGTCATGGACTGAACAGTAATGGGAGAGTCCCCGCCTACAGGAACATTGCCGACCATAATCCTGCGACTCTTTCTACGGCTGACAGCTTTCCATGGATCAGAAGAATTCATGATCGCAAATCATCCTGAAATCAGCTTTTTTAGCTCTTCAGCCTTTAGAGGAATATTACGTTTTACATCCCCCCTGCCACCAAATGGTGGTATTTTCTCTCCATCTACTTTGATAATCAGTCCACCAGCGTTGCCAGTAGTGAGAATAAGATCTTCCCTGTCAGTTGGCACGAAATAAGTGTTTCCAGGCTCCAGTGTTCTGGAAAGAATGATTTTGCCTGATCGGTCGCGTATTTCTACCCAGCTACGCTCACTAACTTCAATAGTGACACGATGTTCCGATTCAGCAGGCAGGGGGGCTTGCCCCAGATCTTCCTGCTTTTCCGGTTGCGGATTTATTTCAGCGTCAGCGGCTGTTTCATCATCCTGAGCTGCGCTTTCGAACTCTTCACCTTCTGATATATCGACAGCTCCATCAGCAGCGAATTCGCCTCCGATTATTGCCGGTGAAAACTCAATTTCAGGTACTTCTCCGTTCTCAACCTGCAAATCAGGAGGAACTGCCGGGATACGGTTTACTTGCTTCTGACCGGAACCTCCAATCATTGTCCAGATAATGCCGATAACTATGATACCCGCTATTGAGGCAGCCACGACCCAGAAGCCGGGGATTTTGCTTTCAGAGGCTGGTACGGGAAAATGTAGTTCCGGGCGCTCCCGTCCTCCAAGTGACTGGACTTTGAAAAGCTGCACCATCTTATTGCCATCAAGACCGAGATATTCGGAATATGAACGTACAAACCCGATAGCATATACCCGACCGGGAAGCTTATCTGGATGGCCACTTTCAATCGCTTCTAACTGGGAAGCACGAATACGAAGCACCGTTTCGACATCAGCCAAGCTTTGGCCATAATGCAAACGAGTTCGCTTAAGGATCTCGCCCACTGGCAGATCCGGATAGTAGTTATAATCGTCTTCTCGCTTAGCCGCTTCGTTCATTCATCGGCCTGTTCTACTTATCTCCAAGTCCATAAGCTTCATGCAAACTGCGCACTGCAAGCTCAGTATACTCCTCAGCAATAAGAACCGAAATCTTAATTTCAGAAGTTGATATCACCTGTATGTTAATGCCTTTATCAGACAATGTTTTAAACATCTTTTGCGCTACACCGGCATGCGAATTCATGCCTATACCAACAACTGATACTTTAGCGACCTTGTCATCAATACTTATGTGAGAATCGTCAATATCAGTCCCTTCCTTAATAGCTTTAAGCGCCCTCTCAAAATCAGCCCGGGTAACTGTAAAGGTAAGGTCTGCAAATTTACCGTCGGCTGAAACGTTCTGAACTATCATATCAACATTAACATTTGCCTTTGATAGTGGACCAAAAACTTTTGCCGCTATGCCCGGAACATCGGGCAACCCAAGAAATGTAACTTTGGTTTCATCCCGGCTATGCGCTATTCCGTTTACAACTTCGTGTTCCACAATATCTTCCTCTCTTGTTACCAGTGTTCCCGGAAACTCACTACCTATCCTGTCCCCAAAACTGGAAAGCACCTGAACAGGCACATCCCATTTCATTGCCATCTCAACAGATCTTGTCTGCAAGACTTTTGCCCCCAGCGAAGCCAGCTCCAGCATTTCCTCGTAAGAAATTTTTCCAATCTTTCTGGCTTCAGGCACTATTCGCGGATCTGTAGTGAATACACCATCGACATCTGTATATATATCGCAACGCTCGGCCTTGATCGCCGCTGCCAGAGCCACGGCAGTGGTATCAGAGCCGCCCCTGCCAAGAGTTGCTATACGGTGTCGTCTGGTTATGCCCTGGAAGCCGGCAAGAACGGGAACTTCTCCATCGGCAATCCGTTTTTCAAACTCTTCTGCCTCAATATCTACAATTCGGGATTTTCCATGCATGTCATCACAGACGATTGGAATTTGCCATCCCATCCAGGATCTTGACGGTATCCCTTTCTTTTGCAGAACCATAGCCATTAGCCCGGCAGTTACCTGCTCTCCGCTGGAAACAACCACGTCATATTCCCGCGCATCGTGCATCGGGCTGATATCCTGACAGTAATCCACTAGCTGATTGGTCACACCGGCCATGGCAGAAACCACCACAGCAATGCTGTTGCCATTTTTATACTCACGTGCAATCTTTTCAGCGGCTCGCTCTATGCGGGCGATATCCGCCACCGAAGTCCCGCCGAATTTTGCTACGATCTTTGTCATCGCCCAACCAGTCCCATTTCCTCGGCTTAAAGGAAAACCATTTTTACTAATCTCTTACAGGGACTATATATCTTTCATATTATATAATCCGATCCGGCATTCTTACAGAAAGGTAACTGGCATGTCCACTACCGTTGAAAAGGAGGAAATAAAGAGATTCGCTGAAGAGTCCCGACACTGGTGGGATACTGAAGGGGTGTATGCTTCTCTTCACAAGATGAACCCTCTTCGAATTGGATACATAAAGAAGGTTTCGGGTCGACATTTCAGGCGTAACCTCTTTGACAAGAAACCACTTAAGGGATTGAAAATACTTGATGTGGGATGCGGAGGCGGCCTGGCATGTGAACCTCTGGCACGGCTGGGAGCCGATGTGACAGGTCTGGATGCTGATGCAAATGCCATAAGAGTTGCAAGTGAACATGCCTCTATGAACAGTTTAAAAATCAACTATCGAAATGAAGCCGTCGAAGAACATATCAAACGCAAAGCAGCCTATGATCTGGTTCTAGGCCTTGAAATACTCGAACATGTAAAAGACAAAGATCTTTTCGTAAAACTGTGCAGCCGATTATGTCGGCCAAAAGGTTTAGTGATTGTCTCGACTATTAACAGAACTGCCAAATCCTACGTCCTTGGCATTGTCGCAGCCGAGCGAATTTTGCGATGGGTCCCTCCGGGCACGCATAGTTGGGAAAAGTTCATACAGCCTTCCGAACTTGCCCAAATAGGTCGGCATAACAATCTTCTTCTCAAAGAGGTACAGGGGATGATTTACAAACCGCTGCAAAATGAATTTGTAATGAGCAGCAGGGATTTCGATATGAATTATTTTGCCGTATTCGAAAAACCAAAAGACTAAAGAGTTCGCAGCTTACGAACAATTTCATTGTAATCAGGTGTTTTATCTGCAGAAAGCAGGCCATGCCGGACAAAGAAATCAATGGCTACCAGATTGCAATTCGATTTGAACTCGTCGGTATTTGATACTTTTTCCAATACCTCGCGAACCGGAAGACATACATACTCGGCGACTTCCTCGCCATCAGCTTGCGGCACGACACTTTCAGGAAGCTCGAGATCATAAACAAAAAGTGTATCCCGCCTGACACCGTCCATCATATTTGATGCATAAGAAACTATTCCTGCCGGTCTGGCCATTGAAGCAATTTCCGGCGGCAAGCTCGCTTCTTCATCAGCTTCTTTTAAAAGATTTTCCTGTAAGGACATACCTATCGGCTGTCCGCCAGCCACCATTTGGTCGAGCTTGTTTGGCCATCCGCGAAGCCCAGGCCCACGCCGGCCCAGCCACATATGCATCTCACCATTTTTGTAGGTATAGCCATTAACATGAAGACCGAACACCCTGACCCCGAAGAATATCGTGGCATTGCGCTCTATCTGGAAAAGGGGTTCAGCGCCGTGACTTGTAACAACGGGAAACATTTCGTTTTTCAAAGGAAAGGCGAAAGCACCCTGCTCTTCAAGAGATGGCAAAATAGACTGTATTGCTTCAGAGCGAGTTTCAAAATCCACAAAGCTTTCGTGAATACAAATATGTCCTTCCGGCTTGCTGCTTAGAACCTTGTCAAACGAGAGAACCAAATCAGCTTTCGACCTGGGTATATAACCTACGCAATCATTACCAGCATAGAAAGGCAGGTAATGATCTGCTTTGAAACCGTTGAGGTTTTCTATTTTATCCAAAAATCCCATCGAGGCTTTTTAACCTTGTTATGGGCCTCACGCAAAGAAAAATATCAGGTAAAGATATTTGCATCCTCACCTTGAAAGTTATAATTCGTTAATACGGCTAATAAGAGTTTTCCATTTCAAGGAATAAACCATGAAAATACTGGTCCCGGTAAAGAGGGTTATAGATCATAACGTCAGAATTCATGTCAAACCGGATAATAGCGGCATCGATACCGAAGGAGTTAAAATGTCCGTCAACCCGTTTGACGAGCATGCTATCGAAGAAGCTGTTAGACTTAGAGAAAGCGGCAAGGCATCAGAAGCAATAGTTGTTTCTGTTGGCCCGGAAAAATGCCGCGAGAAACTTGCTACTGCCATGGCCATGGGTGCCGACAGAGCTATTCTGATTTTAGCTGAAACGACACATAGCCCCTTGGGTATTGCAAAGATCTTCAAAGCCATCTCTGAAAAAGAACAGCCAGACCTTATCCTCCTTGGCAAACAGGCAAGCGATGATGACGCCTGCCAGACCGGCCAGATGCTGGCTGGCTTGCTGGACTGGCCGCAAGGAACTTTTGCTTCTTCCCTCAGCTATGAAGATAACAAAGTTAAAGTAGTAAGGGAGTTTGATGGCGGCAAGGAGACAGTCGAACTTTCTCTTCCCGCTTTCATCACCGCAGATTTGCGCCTTAATGAACCAAGGGCCGCTTCTCTTCCGGGCATTTTAAAGGCAAGGAAAAAGCCGGTAGAAATAATACCAGTCAAAGAATTAGGATTAAATCTGGCAAACAAGCTCCAAACCGTAGAAATAAGCGAACCCCCT
>CAZJRT010000083.1:0-7517 GCA_964548445.1 uncultured Pseudobdellovibrionaceae bacterium | reverse complement strand
TGCCAGTCCACCCATCAGGCAAAGCACAAATAAAAGTGCTGCCGCAAAACGCAAGTAATGGATTAATTCAGGAGAGTCCATCTGCAGCTTTACCCAGACATATCAAATGCTAAATGATCGAATGAGATCATTTTTTACTGTTCGCTTTGTACTTTGTCCTGATAGTCATTCAGGGCTTTGGCAAGATCTTCAAGCTTGGAGACCATCTCTGCCATTTTGTTTGAGACGGCCTGAGCTACTTCCGGGGAGGAAGATTCAACATCGTTGCAAAGCTGGGACACATCTTTGTCCAGTGTTCCGAGATTGGCAAGAGTTCCGGATTCTACCTGCTCGGTTGCCTGATCAACGAATTCGATCATATTGTCCAAGCGATTTTGCAGTTCCTCAGCGGTATCAGTCATAAGTACATTTCCGTATTATTTTTGAATTCATCTACTGACTACTATCCTGCTCATTATTGAGCATGACGTCAAAGGGATTATGCTTTCCATTGGCGATATAAACGTAGCGAAGGATCTCTGCGACCGCCATAAAAGCTTCAGGAGGTATGGGGCTGTCGATCTCTATAGCAGCCAGCATTTCAGCCAGATCGTTATCCTCACGCACCCTGATCCCTCTTTCAAAGGCGATCTGAAGTATCTTTTCAGCCAGGGCTCCCCGGCCTGCCGCCTTGATTTCGGGAATTCTTGTCTCTTTATCCGGGCCTTTGAGTGCTACAGCAGTCTGACGAGATTTCTTTTTGCCAATGTTAAGCGGCAGCAGGCGGTCTTCGTCGTCATTTCCATTATTGTCATTAATGTCGATCATTTGGCACGTTTCCTGCAAAGATCATGGCGGATGAGGTTTCCACGGTTAAAGGTAACAGAATATGTCTACACAAAATATCGCATTGTTTAAAGCTCTGGCCGCCAAGATGAGTTATCACGATCAGCGCCAGAGCGTGATATCCCAGAACATCGCTAATGCCGATACTCCCGGTTATCGACCAAATGACCTGGAGCAGGTGGATTTCGCCAGGATGCTGGGACAGGAGCAGGGAAAAACCAGAATAACTCCGGTTACTACTCAACAAGATCATATGCCTAATCCTGACGAGATCATGAGTTCACGGGCGAAAGACCAGAAAAACACTTATGAGGTAGCTCCTGCCGGTAATTCTGTGATTATTGAGGAGCAACTGATAAATGCCAACAGGAATGCCATGGACTTCAATCTGGTTACTAATCTCTACCAGAAAAATGTCGGCATGTTTCGCATGGCGCTTGGAAGATAATTGAGGATTTGCTTAAGGAGGATAAGCCATGACTGATTCAAATCTTTGGAATTCGATGACGGTTTCTGCAATGGGTATGAGGGCGCAAGGCGCCAGAATCCGTGTGATTTCTGAAAACATTGCCAATGCCGATACTGCCGCAAACAAGCCGGGAGGCACGCCTTACCAACGTAAAATGATCTCGTTTAAGAATGAACTGGATCGCCAACTGGGTATGGATGTCGTCAAGGTCGATCAGATCAAGCCGGATACCAGCAAGGAGTTTACTACCAAGTACATGCCGGATCATCCGGGAGCTAATGAAAAAGGCTATGTGAAGATGCCTAACGTAAACATGCTGGTTGAAATCATGGATATGCGCGAGGCCCAGAGAACCTATGAAGCCAATCTGGGTATGATCGAGCAGTCCCGTTCCATGATTTCCCGTACTATCGACTTGCTGAGGTCCTGATAAGGCTTTTATAATGAAGGTAGCAAAAGGAGGGTTTAACCATGCCAGCAGATAAAATCTCCAGTACGATTGCGGCCGCCAGTGCCTATGCCAACTCGGCAAAAACTGCCCGCACTCCGGGTATGGGGAAAGATTTGCCCTCTTTCTCGGAGCTTATAAAGAATTCTACTGCATCAGCAATTGATACCATGAAGGCCGGAGAGAAAATGCAGGCTCAGGCAGTTGCCGGTACTGCTTCCCTGACCGATGTGGTCGAGGCAGTGACCTCCGCAGAGCTAACCTTGCAATCGGTTGTATCTATCCGGGACAAAATGATAAGCGCCTATCAGGATGTCATGCGGATGCCTATCTGATATCAGGTGATCGGGTTTTGATTAATTTCATACATCTGGTAATCTGAACACCTGATAATCCGGTCATATGATATGAATGAAGCTGAAATCATAGAAGTCGTCAGACAAGCCATTCTTGTGTCACTGCAGCTTGGCGCTCCGATCATGGTGGTCGGTCTGATAGTTGGTGTATCAATAGCACTCGTACAGGCGCTGACACAAGTCCAGGAAATCACGCTGGTTTTCGTGCCGAAAATTCTGGCAATTTTCCTGTCGCTCTTTTTCCTGTTTCCAACAATGGCAGCCATTCTGATAAGTTTTATGCATTCGCTGGCCGAACGAATGGTACATATACAGTGAGTGATAAATGAGCCTGGAAGAATTTTTAACTACAGGCGTTTTTGCATTCATGCTCACTTTTGTGCGCATCGGTACAGCTGCCACGATAATGCCCGGTATTGGAGATTCTTTTGTTTCTACCAGATTGAGGCTATTAATTGCGCTGGGGCTGTCGTTTGTTCTGTTTCCAATTATTCTGCCAAATCTGCCAAATCCGATACCCGGTCCGTTGATGCTTTCTGTCCTGCTGGCGATGGAGTTCGTTACCGGATTGCTTATAGGAACTGTGGCCCGTATCTTTATGACCGCACTGGATGTCGCTGGGATGGTTATTTCCACTGCCTCAGGACTGGGTAATGCTCAGTTGTTCAATCCGGCTTTTGCTACGCAAGGCTCGTTGATGGGTGCTTTCCTGTCGGTTACCGGCGTGCTGATATTCTTTGCCGCCAATATGCATCACCTGTTGTTTTATGGCCTGGCTGCAAGTTACGAGATGTTCCCTGTTGGCAGTGTTCCCCATACCGGTGGTATGGCTGAAATGATCTCCCGGGCTGTATCAGCCGCCTTTACTATCGGCTTGCAGATCGCTGCGCCTTTTCTCATTGTCTCTTTGCTCATCTATATAGGAATGGGGGTTCTATCTCGCCTGATGCCTCAGGTACAGGTTTTCCTGATGGCTTTGCCGCTGCAGATTATGCTCTCTTTCCTAACACTGACCCTCGTGGTTTCGACAATATTCATGTACTGGCTTTCCAAATTTGAGGAAGGCATGGCCTTTTTCCTTACCTCTGCAGGACCTTGATTTTCCCTTTCAGGAAACAATCTCCTTCTCTTGAATTCCAGCAAGGCAGGAGAATTTTATGGCGCTTATGCATGATATGTCCAATCTAATGAAATGTGTGGACTATCTGAGCCACAAAAAAACCAGACTACTCGAAGCCTTCAATCAGGCTTCAACGGGTAAATTTTCTTCTGAAATGGTTCAGGAACAGTTGCGAATTCATGGAGTGGGTATTGAAAGCAATCAAGTCCCCTCTTTGAATGCGCTCGATATAGAGCAGGCGGATTTATTGCTTAATGAGTCAGAATTACAGCTTGGCATTGCTCAAAAAATGATTGAGCGAATTCAGCTCTTGGAAAAATGGAAAAACGCTACAGGTGATATGAAGAGTGATCCTTTAACGCATCCATCTCACCAGCGTATTAATCAGCTCCTGACATTTGCAGAAATAGCAGCAAATTATGCAAGAGTAATTTACAGGGCGCTGGAGCCAGCAAAATCAGATCAGGCAGAGCTTGCAATATCCCGGATCTATCAGCATCGGAATAATTTTTATAGCGGAGAAATATTGTCCGGAGATTTGAATGAACAATTACAAAGTAAAAAAGAATCTTTTGCTGAGATGGATGATTTGCAAGCAATATATCACCATCTCGCTCAAATCAGTGTCGATATGGGAGCAATAAATATTAAACTGGTCGAGAATATGCAGGCTCGTCTCAGGAATTCTATTTGTTTCCTGTATTCAGCAAGCCAGCCATCAGGAAAAAAAAGAGATCCCGTTGATGTCTTTAAAGCAAAATCTTCAAGGACAAGGCGAATTCATGATGGACAAGTTTGTAATGAAGGAATGGATTTATATCTATCAATGGCAAAAATGAATATTGGCGAAGCTCTTTTACTTATGGAGCGTTAATATATAATCAGAAGTAAATCCAACAGCGGTCTTTGATGAATCATGAGTGACGGAGAACAGCCAGACGACAGCCAGAAGACCGAAGACCCCACTCCAAAAAAGCTGGATGAAAGCAGAAAGAAGGGGCAGATTGCGCTAAGCCGGGAACTCAATAACTGGCTGATGCTGGCTGCGGGTACTCTGGTCATCGTAGTCATGGGGCCGGGCACGATGGAAAAGCTGAAGCAGCATTTGCAAGTGTACCTGATGCATGCCGATTCTTTGCCGGGGGCGCCTGGGGGGCTTGCTTCGGTTATGGGAGAATCTTTATTAGATATAATCAGTATCTTATTTTTGCCCCTGTCGATTTTCCTGCTTGTGGCTTTTTTCGGTCCCTTCGTGCAGGTAGGTCCTCTGTTTGCTCCTGAAACAATAAAGCCGGACATCAGCAAGATTTCACCATTTAAAGGTTTTTCGAGACTGTTTTCGAGGCGTTCGCTGGTCGAGTTTGTCAAAGGGATTTTGAAAATCGGCATTATCGGCGTGGTTGGCTTCATGCTTATGTATCCGTTTTATGGCCGGGTTGACCATCTGGTTGGCATGCCGATGGCGCAGACGCTCAGTGAGTTGAAAATGCTGGTCACCAGATTAATGACCGGAATTTTAGTTGTTTTGCTGATTATTGCTGTTCTGGACATTATCTATCAGCGTCTGGAACATTACAAAAAAATGCGGATGACCAAACAGGAACTGAAAGACGAATACAAACAGTCTGAAGGTGATCCGCATGTGAAAGCCAGACTTCGTCAGCTTCGTCAGCAAAGAGCCCGCGCCCGTATGATGCAGTCAGTTCCCGAGGCGGATGTAGTCATCACCAACCCGACTCACTTTGCTATAGCCTTGAAGTATAAACCCGGGGAAATGCAGGCGCCGGTATGTCTGGCCAAAGGTATGGATATGATCGCCCAGAAAATAAAAGAAGTGGCCAAAGAGCATAAGGTCGAGATCGTGGAAAATCCCCCGCTGGCAAGATCGCTGTATGATGTAGTGGAGATAGATCAGGAAATTCCAGAGGACATGTATAAGGCTGTCGCAGAAGTTATTTCTTATGTTTTCCAGAAGCAGGGCAAGTTAAAGAACGCCTGAGGAAAAGAGATCGTCGGATTTAGCGGAGAGCAACATTAACAAAGAAAAGCAGTTTTTTCTAACGCCCTCTCCACGAAAGAGAGGGGTTTCATTATTTATTATCCACATTTGGGGGATTCACATATATCCTATTTATGTTTATGCTCTAGTATGGACATTCCAGAACACCTATACTGACAATTGAGTTGGTTTAATAACCCGCCATGCGGCTAAAATCCTTTTATGCAAAAACAATGACCGAGGCGATGCAAATGGTTCGGGAAACGCTGGGAGAAGACGCTATTATCGTCGCAACCCGCGAAGAACGCGGCGGCAAGGCCGTTCGCGTAACAGCGGCTGTAGAGGAAGATCCTGTGAGGTCTTCCAGATCGGTTGCATTTGAGCTGGGCCGGGACGAGATGCCTGCCGCTGCCGAGGACTGGTTGCAATACGACCAGGAAGAGCAGGAAGCGGCAATTACGGAAGAGCTTACAGATGTTATGTTGCGTCACTCCGTTCCGGAAGACGTAACCGATATGATTCTTTCATGCGCTACACTAGTGGGACTTGAGCAGCCGCATATAGCATTAATTGCTGCTTTGGAGCATTTATTCGGTTTCCGTCCTCTTCCTGTGAAGGCGCACAGAAAACCAATGATGCTGATAGGGCCACCCGGTGGCGGGAAGACTCTGGCAGCAGCCAAAATTGCTGCCAGGGGCATTCTGAATGATTTGAAAGTTGCGGTAATTACGACCGATACCGTTCGCGCAGGCGGGGTGGAGCAACTGGCTGCTTTTACCAAAATTCTACAGGTACCCTTGCTGAAGGCAAAAAGCCCGGCAGAACTTAAAGATTGCCTTGCCAAAGCCAAAGGCGCTGACCAGATAATCGTTGATACCGGGGGAAGCAATCCTTTTGATAAAGAAGATGTCGCCAATCTTGCCAAACTTATAGCCGTGGCAGAGTGTGACACACTGATGGTAATGCCGGCTGGATCTGATGCCGAAGAATCAGGGGAAATCGCAAGAATTTATTCGGCAATTGGAGCCCGCTGGATGTTACCTTCGCGTCTGGATATTGCCCGGCGGATGGGGGGCTTGTTGCAAGCTGCTCATCTGGGCGGCATGTCTTTTGCAGATGCTTCAAATACACCGCAGGTAGCGGATGGTTTGATGCAAATGACACCTAAATCACTTTGTAATCTCCTTATGCCTGCGGCCCGGAAACGGGAAGAGGATGAGGGCAAACGTAAAACAGGACATTAAAGGCCATGACTGAATCGTCTGTGACCGCTGAAACAGGAACGCCCAAAACCGGATCTCCGGTATTCCGGCGTGGAAAAAATATTATCGCTGTCGCCAGCGGTAAAGGAGGTGTAGGCAAGACCTGGTTTTCCGTGACACTTGCTCATGCGCTTTCAAGGGAAGGAAAAAAAGTTCTGCTTTTTGATGGTGACCTGGGACTAGCTAACGTGGATGTCCAGTTAGGTCTTATGCCTCGCCGGGATTTGAACGATGTTATCCGTGGGCGCCTTGGTCTTGATAAGGTCGTTCAGCACTTTGATGACGGCGATTTTGATATCGTTGCGGGTCGTTCCGGTCAGGCTTCCTTGTCTGCATTGCCTAGCCAGCGGCTTACTTTACTGCGGGATCAATTGTTGGAAGTCGCCGATAACTACGATGTGGTAATTGCCGATCTCGGAGCAGGTGTTGATCGCACAGTACGAATGCTTTCCGCCTGTGCTACTCGTACGCTGCTTATCTCAACCGATGAGCCCACTTCCCTGACGGATGCGTATGCATTTATCAAGCTGGGGAATGCAGCAGGAATGTCCAAGCAGGTCAGTATTGTCGTCAATATGACTGCCAATACCATGGAAGGAGAGAAGACCTATCGTACACTTCTTAAGGCCTGTGAAAACTTCTTGCGTCTGACGCCCCCGCTGGCAGGGATGATTCGTCATGATCCAAGGGTCAAGGATTGCATTCGTCATCAGACGCCGTTCCTCACCCGCTCTCCCAATACAGACACTGCCGAGGATGTGGAGAAAATTGCCAAAGTAGTACTGAAGGAGCTGGCAGAGGCTAAAAAAGCAGCGGCTGGCGCTTAGGCAGTATCAATCAGTTCTGCCCAAATTTTCCTCCTCTATAGCTCAAGGCAAAGTTGGCTTTTTCCGAATCATAAAAAATGCTCAGCGTGATTTCGTGTATTCTGACCGATTCATCAGTATAAATAAGAAACTTTTTCTCTTTGCCCGTTTTGGTGGCGTCTTCCGTTTTGTCTACTTTTAATTCCTCCTTATTCCAGAAGGCCCGGAAAAG
>CAZJRT010000082.1:0-7555 GCA_964548445.1 uncultured Pseudobdellovibrionaceae bacterium | reverse complement strand
ATTCAAATCGATCTCCGCCATTTGCAGGAATGCAGCACCTGTGGCCAGCTTCCAGAATTTTCATGCATTTTTTCACACGCTAAATTTGCAAAACGCTACACTTTTCATAAGAAACACACGGGGATATTTCCAAAAATTTTACTATTTTTATGTTACCCTTGGTTAGTGGATATCTATTTTTTTACAACCAGTTATAAGCCAGACACAAAAAACGACGCGACTATCCTTAAGTAGATATCCTTTTAAAAACATAAACAAAAGGATTAGGCATGTCTCTACTCAATCGCATCAGTATAGCCAAAAGGCTATTTCTTATTATCATCCTGTTCACATTATCATTAGCAGGAATTTCCAGCTATTTCCTGTCCTTGTATAGAACCGGACTAGTAGATTCAGACAAAGCCCGGCTTCAGCACATAGTTCAGAATTCCGAAGAAGCAATTCGGTATTTTTATGATCTGGCCCAAAAGGACGCCAGCATCAACGAGGCACAGGCTAAAGAACTCGCCAAAGGCGCAATCAGAGAGATGCGATATGGCAACAACGATTATATATTCATATATGATGAAACAGGCATCAATCTTGTAACCGGCCCCAACCCTTCCCTGGAAGGCCAGAACCTGATCGATCTGAAAGACAGAAACGGCGTGCGCCTTATCGCTGATTTGATCTCCAACGCCAAAAAAGGCAATGGCGAATATGTTCATTATTACTGGCCAAGAGGCTCAAGCGAGGAAACCTTCCCCAAACTTAGTTACAGCGCCTTCTTTGAACCCTGGGGCTGGATGGTGGGCACAGGTGTATATATTGATGATATTGACAAGAAATTTAATGCCGCCCTCATGAAACTGCTGGCGATAGGCGCAGGAATACTGGTTGTTACCGGAGCCATTTCAGTGGCCATTTCCCTGTCAATTTCAAGACCGCTTTCATTCTTGACAGAAAGCATGGAAAAACTGGCCAACCATGATTTCAATTTCACAGTAAAATATACCGCATTCAAAGATGAAATCGGCAAGCTGGCCAATGCACTGTCTGTTTTCCGGGAGAATGCCCAGGAAGTTGACCGGCTACAAAAAGAACAAAAAGAAGCAGAAGAGCGCCAGGCAGAAGAGCGCAAAAGAGCCATGAATAAAATGGCCGATATGTTTGAAGAAAAAGTAGGGGCAATTGTAGAAACGGTTGGAAAAGCAGCCGAGGACATAAAAGCCATGTCCCAGCAAATGGCTGCCGGAGCGGAAGAAACATCCCAGCAAAGCGCCGCCGTTGCCAGCGCCTCCGAGCAGGCAAGCAGCAATGTGCAAACCGTGGCCGCTGCCGCTGAGGAGCTCTCCGCAGCCATACGGGAAATATCCCAGAACGTGACAGATACCGCATCAGCAGCACAAGAGAGCTCCGGCACAGCAAACCAATCCAAGGAAAAGCTGGACGAGCTGCAAACTGCCGTAGATCAAATTGATGGCGTATTACAAGCAATTCTTGAAGTAGCGGAACAAACCAACCTGCTGGCACTAAACGCTACCATTGAAGCCGCAAGAGCCGGCGAAGCAGGCAAAGGCTTTGCTGTCGTCGCAAGCGAAGTTAAATCGCTGGCCAACAAAACGCACAGCATGACCGAAGAGATCAGCCAGCTTATAGAAAGCATTAAGCTTCGCTCCAAAGAAACCATTACCTCGGTTGACGGCATCATTACCAAAATAGCTTCCGTCAATGACAAAACGACTAACATTGCGGCTGCAATCGAAGAACAAAATAACTCCACCCTGGAGATCAGTCGTAATATTCAGGAGGCGGCGCAAGGAACCAGCGAAGTCTCAAGCAGCGTGGTAGGGATACAGCAAGCAGCAACAGAGAGCGCCGATGCGACAACTAATTTGCTGGATAACGCTGAAAAACTGGCCGACCAGTCACGCGATCTAAGCGAGGCAGTAGCTTCGTTTATCGAGGAGGTCAGATCGGCATAAACCAGATCACCGGATCATTTTGCGACAGCAGAATCGCAAAATGATTCACTCGGGGCAACACCGGGACTACATTTTACACAATCTCGAGGAGCATACAATTGCGTGTAATTTTTTGCTAAATATAAAAGATTATTGCGCTATTATTAAGGTTAGTGTTGACCTGATAGCTCCTTACAACAATCATAACCAAATAATATGTATACCTTTGGGTATGCACACATAAACATGTATTTGCACAAGCAAATACACCTTGTTGCAACCGCTAGACAAGAAAGGCCGCGTACCATGGACTGGTTAAATAATTTTAAAATCGCCCACAAACTTACAGGCATTATCGTAATCATTGTGATAGCACTTACCGCTCTGTCATTCTATTTTCTAGGCACTTACAAGGAAAGCCTCGTTCGTTCGAACGAAGACCGTATACAGCACATCGTCGAATTGGCAGAAGATACGGTAGAGCATTATTATCAGCTATCCCTTAGAAGCGACAAAATTAGCACTACGCAAGCCCAAACCATGGCTAAAGCGGCCCTGAGAGATCTTCGTTTTGGCGATAATGACTATATTTTCGTATATGAGGAATCCGGAGTTAACCTTGTCACCGGCCCAAGTCCTGATCTGGAAGGTCGTAATTTAATAAGCCTGAAAGATGAAAATGGCGTTTACCATATCCGGGAGTTAATCGAGGCGGCCAAGAGAGATCAGGGCGAGTATGTAAATTATCGCTGGCCCAGAGGAAGCAGCGAGGAAACTTATCCCAAATTAGGATACAGTACCTTTTTCGAACCATGGGGCTGGATGGTCGGTACCGGCGTATACATTGATGATATTGACAAGATGTATAACGCTGCCCTGAGGGAAATCCTGTTAATCAGCGGATTTGTACTTTTGCTTTCCGGCGCAATCACTTTTGCCATAGCTATCTCAATCTCCAAACCTCTTGGCGCCCTTACCGGCAACATGGAAAGACTTGCCAAAAACGACTATAACTTCGAAGTCAAATTCACAGAGTTCAAGGACGAAATCGGCAAGCTCGCCCGTGCCCTATCCGTCTTCCAGGAAAACACCAAGGAAGTTGAACGCCTGCGCAAAGAGCAGGAACTGGCCGAAGAACGTCAGGCCGCCGAGCGGAAAGCAGCCATGAACAAAATGGCCGACGACTTTGAAGAAAAGGTCGGTAATATCGTTGAAACTGTCAGCATTGCTGCCGGTGACCTCGAAGCTATGGCGGCGCAACTGTCAGCGGGCGTTGAAGAAACTTCCCAGCAAAGCGCATCAGTCGCCAGCGCTTCAGAGCAGGCATCGAGCAACGTCCAGACAGTGGCCGCAGCAGCAGAAGAGCTTTCCGCTTCCATCAAGGATATCTCCAGAAATGTCACGGAAACTGCAACCACAGCCAATCAATGCGCCGATGCAGCAAGTGATTCCAAAGAAAAACTTGATGCCTTGCAAGAATCCATTGGCAAGATCGACCATGTTCTGCAGGCCATCATGGAAGTTGCAGAGCAAACCAACCTTCTGGCCCTAAACGCCACCATCGAGGCCGCAAGAGCAGGAGATGCAGGAAAAGGCTTTGCCGTTGTTGCCAGTGAAGTCAAAGGCCTTGCCAACAAGACCCAAAGCATGACCGACGAAATCGCCAGCCTGATCCAATCGATCAAATTGAGCTCTGGCGCAACCATTGAATCCGTTGAAGACATCATGCAGCGGATTCAGGCCGTGAACGAAAAGACTGCCAATGTGGCTGCCGCAGTGGAAGAGCAGGACAACTCCACTAACGAGATCAGCCGCAATATCCAGGAAGCCTCACAGGGCACCAATGAGGTATCGGTTAGTGTCGTTGACATCCAGAAAGCCGCTAATGACAGCGCCGAAGCCACGGCATCGCTAAAGGACAGCTCGGTAGAGCTCGCCACCCAGTCCCGCGAACTCAAGATAGCCATGGCCAAATTCATAAACGAGGTTCGCGAAGCTTGACAGCCTAACTAATTCACCACATTTAAAGCGGCCTTTATCAAGGCCGCTTTTTATTTTACAATAAATTAGGCTTACAAAGGCAAAAGACATGATAAACAAAAAAGGCTTTACACTAGTCGAAGTCGCAATAGTCCTGATTATTGCAGGAATTCTCTTCGCTGCGATTTCATCCCTGCTTTTAATTTATATGAATCAGG
Source organism: uncultured Pseudobdellovibrionaceae bacterium (assembly GCA_964548445.1). Lineage (GTDB taxonomy): Bacteria > Pseudomonadota > Alphaproteobacteria > Micavibrionales > Micavibrionaceae > RZZS01. The sequence continues at coordinate 3,414 of CAZJRT010000082.1, read as the reverse complement.
TCCAGCTAAAGACCACCCGGCAACGAATGGCCGCGATTGATGAGTCTTTACAGATCTATTTAAATCTTAATGGTCGTTATCCATGCCCGGCAGATCTGACTGCTATGCCCGACACAACAAATTTTGGCGTGGAAATAAGCAATGATTGCGGCTCTCTCTCAGGATCCGTAGATGGAACAAGTGAAACATCCGGGAATACACTTCCTCCAAATAATTTTGATGTCCGCATTGGAACCGTACCAGTCAGAACCCTAAATCTTCCCGATGAATTTATTGCCGATGCCTGGGGACAGCGTTTTACTTATGCCGTCACCGAAAGGCTGGCTACCAGCGGCACATATGATCGGGACGAAGGGGCAGTAGATGTGATCGACAGTGCTGGAAACTATGTCGTTAACCCGACAAGAAATCCCGCCATTGGCCTTGCTCATTACGTAGTTGTCAGCCACGGGAAGAATGCCAGTGGAGGCACACCGGCAGGAGGCGGAAGTAACCCTATTCCATGTGTTGCCAGTGATCTGGATGGTGAAAATTGTAACGGAGATTCCATTTTCAGAAGAACCATGCTGTATAGCACCGGCTCAAATCCGATGGATGATCTGATTGCTTTCAGAGGTAATAATTCGTCTTTATATGGACAGGAAATCCCTGCTCGCGCTGTTATGGCCTTTAATGCACATGCCTGCCCGAACGGCTGGGTGCCGTTTGGCAATGCTGATGGACGAGTCATTATAGGCGCAGACAGCACGAATTACAGCCTTGGTGATATGGGAGGTGAGGCCGAAATAACTACCCAGTCTGAAGAGGTTGGGGTTGAGTTTTTATCTCCTGGCAACCGGCTTGATCTGAATGCAATTATAACGACCTATCCTGGCGGAGATGCTGTTGCGATACCCGGCACGGCCAGCCCACAGGAAAACAGAATGCCTTATATTGCGCTTATTTACTGTGAAAAGACTGGTTAATTTTATGCAGCTTGATTTAATTGCTATAATATTTAAGCGGTTGCTATAGATACAATTTAAACATGGAGCCTGACAATGGCCCGTTTTTCAAAGTTACGAGGAAAAATTTCAGATCAATCCGGCATCTCCCTTGTCGCCATATCATTTATGATTATTGCCGTCGGTATCATACTGGTTCTGGCGGGCAGGTTTTATACAGTCTGGAAAACCTATCAGGCGCAAACCGTAACTGACGATGGGTTGCAAGTCATTCAGGCTGCGCTCGAGGAATATATGCTGGAGTTTGGGCACTATCCCTGCCCGGCGCCACTCGATGCAACCCCTGATACCAGCACTTTCGGTGTTGCCGCCCCGGATTGCAACGGGGCCACTGTAACTTCAGGAACGTTCAGATCCACAGGCAGAGATAGTAGAAATGTAAGAACAGGGGCAGTGCCTGTAAGGACGCTGGGAATACCTGACAGGTTTATTGCCGACGGCTATCAACACCGCTATGTATATGCCGTTACAGAAGTCTATGCCGATCCGGTTAACCCGCCACCCAGCGGCGATAATGGCGCTATTTATGTCCGGGACAGGAATAACAATCCTGCAACTTCTACTGACGGCAATCTGGTCCAGATCGTCTACAGCATGGCATGGGATAATAATGGCGCCTATAGCCTGGGCGGAAACCTCATTCAGCCTTGTGATCCGGCGGCAGCATCCGGAGAAAACTGTGATTTCAATACAAACGCTGTTTTTGTTAATACCGTCAATAAATCACATAACGAGGCGGATCCTCTTGTTACCAGAGTTTCTTATGAACCGGGCAAAATAGTAGCATCATGCATTGAGGAATCAGCCGTTCCACCAAGACATGTATCCTTTCTGGTGGATACCAGCGGCAGCATGGGCTCTCCGGTCGCAACCTGTCCTGAAGCCATAGGATCACCATGCCGGCGTATAGACATTGCTCACTGGGCAATGCGCCGCCTGATCCCGGCCAGGATCAATGCTAACTCAAGAATTACCGCCCCTGGTGTAAGTGCCGGGACATCATCTCTTACGGGTTTTGCACCTAATACGCAGGTAAGCGGTGTAACGGCAGAGATGGTAGAAAATAATTTAGGGAATATTGTCATAGATGATCCCGAAGCTCCGGGGTATCAGGAACCTGATCTGGAGGTTCTTTCCAACGATCTGGAATCCAGACTCTCATCCATGTGTCCGGGAGGATGGACACCTTTGGGCGTTCATATAGATGCTCTGGCCCAAAGGCTGCAGGACGGAGATGAGACCCAGCCCAACAAGGTTGTAGTAGTATCTGACGGCCTCAGCAATCAGGGAGAAAACCCGGTTGCAGTGGCGCAGGACCTGCTGGCCCAGTATCCCCATCTGCAAATAGACATTATTGATGTGACAGGGGACAACACCGACGCCCAGACAGTTTCCGAGATGACTGGCGGCACCTATTATAATCCGGAAGATGCTGATGAGTTTCTTGAAGCGCTGTATAATGCCGCCGGGGTGTGTGGGCCTCTCGATACCCCGCCGGAACCTGACGACCATATTTATTGTAACTAGCCCAAAATAAAAGCGGCCCAGAAAGAGCCGCTTTTTAATTGAATTTTTTATTGCTTAGCCTACGGCAGCAGCGTCAAATTCTTCGTCATCTTCGAAGTTTTGAACCGGCCCGGAATCCTGACCCTTCGCGGAAGGATCGCGATCAACCAGTTCGATGACTGCCATCGGCGCCGCGTCACCATAACGGAAACCGGCCTTAAGCACGCGAGTATAGCCGCCATTACGCTCTTTATAGCGATCTGCCAGAGTATCGAATAATTTCGCTACCTGCTTTTCATCGCGAACGATAGACATGGCTCTGCGGCGATTGGCAAGCCCGCCCTTTTTGGCAAGGGTGATGACCTTTTCAGTGAAAGGCTTCAGTTCCTTTGCCTTGGGCAAAGTGGTCACGATTTGCTCATGCTTGATCAGCGCTGCAGCCATGTTGGCAAACATTGCTTTTCTATGCTGGGATTTACGGTTCAGCTTACGTTGCTTGATTTTATGCCTCATCGGCCTTTCTCCTTTTCAGTCATCTGCGGACTCGGGCGTTCCGAAATCCATTGCTTTACCTGCTAACATCTTCTCAATCGAAAGCAGGTTCGGGCACCATGCCCTTTTTTTTGCTGTCATCCCGAACGAAAGTGAGGGATCTCATTGAGATTCCTCCGCCGCATAAATACGGCGTTCGGAATGACAAACACGTTAAAAAGGTTCATCTACCTTCTTGGCCAGCTCCTCAATATTCTCAGGCGGCCAGCCTTCTACCTGCATACCAAGATGCAGCCCCATTCCAGCCAGAACTTCCTTGATCTCGTTCAGCGACTTACGACCAAAGTTAGGCGTACGCAGCATATCGCTTTCGGTACGCTGAACCAGATCGCCAATGTACACGATATTATCG
>CAZJRT010000081.1:0-7631 GCA_964548445.1 uncultured Pseudobdellovibrionaceae bacterium | reverse complement strand
ATTCCTGCTCGGCCCGAAGGAAAACCTGACCGTAAGTAACGCTATCCTCATTCCCCGGCTTGTTGAAAGGCAGGTCATAGACATTGTCGACCTCCAGAACATACATGGCTAGACGTTCAAGCCCGTATGTGAGCTCAAGACTTACCGGGTGGCAATCAAGACCGCCGACCTGCTGGAAATAGGTGTACTGGCTAACTTCCATGCCATCGCACCAGACTTCCCAGCCCAGTCCCCATGCGCCCAGGGTCGGACTTTCCCAGTCATCCTCAACGAAGCGGATATCATGCTCCATAGGATCAAGTCCGATTGCCTTGAGGCTATCCAGATAGAGTTCCTGACTGTCGACAGGTGACGGTTTAATCAGCACCTGGAACTGGTAATAGTGCTGGAGCCTGTTGGGGTTTTCGCCATAACGACCATCTGTAGGACGTCTTGAAGGCTGAACATAGGCTGTCTTCCAGACGTGATCTGGCCCCAGTGAGCGCAATGTCGTTGCCGGGTGAAAAGTCCCCGCGCCAACTTCCATATCATAAGGCTGCAACACCACACAGCCTCTGGCTGCCCAGTAGTCTTGCAATATCAGGATCAGGTCCTGAAAACATTCCGGTTTCCTAGTCATGGGAAACTTTTAAAGCACAGAGAAAGCTATACGGCAAGTAGTCTTAAACAAAATATGAAAGTCTTTTAAGTTATGGAAGGTGACCGGGATCCTCTGGCCAGCTTTCCTAAAAGACTGCCATATGGATTACGGCCATTTGCCGATTTTGGTTTGGATACAGTAGAAATCAATCTCCTGCATTCACTATCAGTCAGAGACAGCAAGCTGTTACCATAGGGTTTCAAAGCTTTTTCGAAAGCTTGCAGGCAACTTGATTTTACCTTTATCTTTTGAGCGGACATTTCCCTGCTCCGGCTTTTCTCAAGCACCTGGTAACCCTTGCCCATGGCAGCTTTGGCAAATGCATGCGCAATTTCGGGAATTGCCCCGGCCTTGTCAGCACTCTCCCCCAAACCTGCCATCAGCGAAAATCTATCCGGATCACTGGAAGATACTTGCGCTAAACGACCCTCGTTGTAAATAAATCCGCTAACCAGAACAGCCAGAACCCTTCCGCCATTATACTCAATAAAATCCTTGAGATTGGCCATGGTAGTGCCTTGCTCAATACAATGATCAACCAGAACGAAAAACTCATTGTTTTTTGGCTGCCCTCGATCGAAGAACGGAGAGAATTCCTGCTGGAGGCTGGTATCCACAGAATAAGTCTGTCTTTGCGTCAAAGCGTGCAAAGAAGACTGATCACATGAGCGGTTTAATTTTTTATGTTCGTAAATAGCATCGGCTTTAACCCAGCTGATCCAGGGCAGCACCAGCCCCATGTGATCTTGAAATATCTCAACTGCCTCTATAGCATTATCTTTATAGCCAGTATCAGGATGCTTATGCGGCCAGGCGACATTAATTCTCGTGGCATCTTTGAACCTGACCCCGCATTTTTCCAGTTCTTTATCAATAGTTTCGGTGATTAAATTCTTATCCCAGACATTCATAGCTCGCGGGAAATCAGTCCTTATCCAGTTTCTGGAAGGAGGGTTTTCAAATTTCCTGGCTAAATGACTATCAACTGAGCTGGCTACCATAATATTTTCGCGCGTCGAAACATCGTGATTTTACAGAACTTCAGCTTATTGCCATAGCTTTCCCACGGGGGTCAACCGTTTTAATCAGTAAAATTACTATTCAACTGTTGCCACGCGAAGAATATTCGTCGAACCGGGAGAACCAAATGGTACGCCTGCAGTAAGAACCAGCGACTGCCCTTCAACAGCGAGCTCCTGTTGTTTTGCCTGCTCTATTGCCTTGTCCACCGCTTCTGCAAAATCTTTCATATGGCCAATATGCACGGCATGAACGCCATACATAATTGCCAGGCGGCGAGCGACTCCCAGTTGTTGTGTAAGACTGAGGATCGGCATGGAAGGCCTCTGGCGTGAGGTTCTCACTGTTGTAGAACCTGAACATGTTACATTGGTAATACAGGCAGCTCCTATTTGTCTTGCAACATAGTAAGCCGCAGTGGTTATTGCATCAGCAGCACTGTTCTCAAGCTCAGGATGATCCGATGCTATCACACGATGGTATGTTTCATCGCTTTCAGTTCTGCGACAAATACGGTCCATTATAGCAACTGCTTCCAGCGGATAATTGCCTACGGCGGTTTCAGCCGATAACATGACGGCATCAGCTCCATCATATACTGCTGTTGCTACGTCAGAGGCTTCCGCCCTTGTAGGCCTTGGATTTTCGATCATAGATTCAAGCATCTGGGTAGCAACAACTATGGGCTTGCCAGCGTGACGCACCTTGCGCACAACTTTTTTCTGCACTGACGGCACATTCTCGGCAGGGATTTCTACTCCCAGATCTCCACGAGCAAGCATAACCCCGTCAGTGATTTCCAGCATTTCATCCAGATGTTCAAGAGCCGAAGGCTTTTCAATCTTGATCATCAGGCGCGCACGCCCGGCGATTAAAACCTTGGCCTCGGAAACGTCTTTCGGGCGCTGGACAAAAGACTGGGCCACCCAGTCAACATTCATGCTTAAGGCAACATCCAGATCTTTACGGTCTTTTTCTGTAAGAGCCGCTATCGGCAGCACAATTCCGGGAACATTTAATCCCTTATTATTTGAAAGATGATGACCTGAAATAACCTCGCCTTCTATATAATCTGCGCCTTTAGAGGCCACCTGCATTCTGACATTACCGTCATCGAGCAGGAACTGATCCCCGGTCTTAAGCGCTTCTATTACTTCAGGATGAGGAAGGTTAACTCTACTCTGGTCACCCGGTGCCGGATCCAGATCAAAGCGGATCTTCATTCCCGGCTCTATTTCAATCTGGTCTTCTGCAAATTTTCCTATACGAAGCTTGGGCCCCTGGAGATCTGCAATAATGGCTATTGGTCTTTCATATTTTTTTTCTATAGAGCGAATAGTGTCACAACGACGCTGGTGATCCTCGGCCAGCCCGTGGCTGAAATTCAGCCTGAACACATCCACTCCCTTAAGAAATAACTGCTCTATTACCTCAGCGCTATCGCTTGCTGGGCCTATGGTTGCTACTATTTTGGTTTGGCGTCTGCGGCGCATTAATTATTCCCGTAGAGTTAATGGTTTATATTTCCAGTCTCATCTTTACAGACCGATAAGGAAAGTCAATCGGTTTACCCTTTTTACTTTGCCTTTTCGCCTGCCCGGCACGATATCCGTAAATAACTTACAGGAGCAGAACATTGAGAACCTTTGCGCTGATTTTATTCTATTTGTCACTGTTTACTATTCCAGCTCACGGAGAGGATCGTGATATGAACAAAAATCTTACCCCCATTCAGGAATATGTTACTCAGCATGGTGGCACCGAACCCGCATTCAAGAATAAGTTCTGGGATCATCATGAAGAAGGTATATATGTCGATGCCGTATCCGGGGAGCCTTTGTTTTCATCTAAAGACAAGTATGATTCAGGCTCAGGATGGCCAAGCTTTACAAAGCCGCTACAAGAAAAAAACATTACAACACAGGAAGATAAAAGCCACGGGATGCACCGAACCGAAGTCCGCTCATCAAAAGCAGGCTCTCATCTGGGTCATGTTTTTCCGGATGGTCCTTCTGAAAAAGGGGGACAAAGATATTGCATAAACTCTGCATCTTTGAAGTTCATACCGAAGGAAAATTTGGAAAAGGAAGGTTACAGCGAATACCTGAACATTTTTGAGTAACTTATTCAAAACCCGGTAGCACAGGGAACGATGGATTCTGATTAACTGTTGGAATACTGCCAAGCAAAGAATGAGGAGAAAACAGTATGGGTAGAACAATTATGGTGCTTATAGTTATTGCACTCGTTGCATTACTGGCTTTATGGGCCATTGATCTCGAAGTAGGAGAAGAAGTTACCTCACCCGCCATTTCCCAGCGAGCAGAAATGGATGTCCCTGAAATCGACCTGGAAGAAGAGCGTTTTGCCTCTCCGGAAGACACGGGCGAACAAACCGCAGGAAATTAAATAAACATCAAACAACTTTAAGTGACATTTCATTGCCGCAATGGATTATCGACCGTTGCGGCATGGATTTTTTTGGCGCAAAATCCTATGTAACTGACGTGCATTTTAAATGAGAAAGGTGGAGGAACATGGATAAAAACTACAAAGAACTCACTAAGGATATCGCTGACAGCCTGGGAAGCCTCAGGAAAACGGCCCCTATGAAAGGTTTTACAGACCTGGCGCAGGAAACTACAAAAGATGGCGTACTGGATGAAAAAACCAAGGAATTCATTGCACTTGCCATTGGCGTTACCCAGAAATGTGACGGATGTATAGGTTTTCACACCAAGAAGCTGGCCCAGCTCGGCGCAACCGAAGAAGAGATCGCTGAGACACTTGGGGTTTGTGTATATATGGGCGGCGGTCCTGCACTTATGTTTGCCGCTGATGCATGGAAAGCTTTTAAGCAATTCAATGAAAAATGAATGATTTGGTTTAATTGCCACAAAAGCCCGTTGGCATAGCAACGGGCTTTTTGTTTAAATAAAAAATGTCAGTAAAGATCACCTATCTGAATAATCGGCACATCGTAACCGAACATCTCCTTGCCCGGTATTGCTGTAATTACAACAGCGCAAGGGCTACGCTCAACGGACTTTTGAGCATCCTCATTAAGCTCGTAATGCATCAGATCATCCTGATTATCTTCATTATCATAAACCAGCATCAGCAGATGCTGCTCGCGGTAATACTCCACTCTGGCTACTTCTGAAGGAAAAGCACCATCGCTTACAATCACCATGTTGCCATTCGGCAATTTACCAAGTTCGACGTTCATGACATATCAAGATCAAAAAGATTGGCAGGAGCAGGGCTTTGCGGTTGCATGCTCATAGCATCCGGCACCTGTAACATATTCAGATTCCGGTCACCTACCAGTCCCTGAAGGCCTATGGCCTCACCCATCATTTTTTGACATTCTGCCTGATCATATTTACTCATAAATCTATCCTGAATTAAATCTCCGCCTAAAATTACATAACCATACAAACCTTAAAATTTACTGAAAAATCGTTGGATTTTGACAAATTTATGGTAAAACACCGCTTATGCATGGAGCCAATATGAAACCACAAGACCAGCAAACTTCAGATCAGGCTAAAACACCCCCTGAACTGCCAACGTCACCGGAGCAGCTTTTTGAGGTACTGAGAAATTTAAAAATCGAATACCGGCTTTATCATCATGAGCCTATCTTTACAGTGGCTGAAGGCGAGCATTTAAAGGAAAATATCCCCGGCCTGCATTGTCGAAATCTTTTTTTGCGCGACAAAAAAAAGCGGATGTTTTTGATAGTAGCCGCCAATGAAACAGCCGTTGACCTTAAAAAAGCACAGAACCTGCTGGAATGCGACCGCCTGTCTTTTGGCTCGACGGAGCGGCTTTGGCAATATCTGGGAATCAGACCCGGATCCGTCTGTCCGTTTTGCGTGATTAATGATCAGGAAAAAGATGTCGAGGTAATTCTGGATAAATACATGATGTCAGCCGACATTGTTTGTTACCATCCACTCGATAACGCCATGACCATAGGGTTGACTCCTGAAGATCTGATTAAATTTATTGAATACACAGGGCACAAGCCGAGAGTCGTCGACCTCTCTCCGGCTGCTCCCGAATAGAAAAAAGGTACCGCAAGGAAGGAAACAAAAAATGCTATTTGCGACGAAACAAGCCGAACAGACAGATACAGCCTCTCAATTTATTTTTGACGTCACTGTAAGCGACTTTGAGAACCGGGTTCTGCGGGCATCTTTCGAGAAACCGGTCATTGTGGATTTCTGGGCTCCGTGGTGCGGTCCCTGCAAACAACTTGGTCCCGTTCTCGAAAGTGAGGTTGATAAGGCTGGTGGTACAATCCTGATGGCCAAGGTTAATCTCGATGAGAATCCGGAACTGGCCCAGGCACTTCGTATTCAGTCTGTACCTACTGTATTTGCTTTCTTTCAGGGACAGCCCGTTGATGCTTTCACCGGCGCTCAGCAGGAAAGCCAGATCAAAGCTTTTGTAGACAACCTTGTTCAACTTGCAAAACAGGCTCAGCCCGATGCTCTTGACATACCGGAAGCACTGCAACAAGCCGCGCAGGCGCTTGCCGACAAGGATCTGGTTGGTGCGCAAAGCCTTTATGCTCAAATCATAGGAGAAGATCAGGAAAACGTTCAGGCTTATGCCGGGCTTGTGCGGACCTATATTGCAGCAGATAAAAAAGACAAAGCAAAGGCCCTGATAGAACAAGCTCCTGAATCTGTCAGCAAAAGCCCTGTGTTTAATGAGGCGAAAACAGCGCTGGAACTAGCGGATACAAAGCCTGACACTCCCGTACATGAGCTGGCCCAAAAAGTGGAAGACAATCCGGAAGATCTTCATACCCGTTTTGATCTTGCACTTGCGCTGTTCGCAGAAGATCGCCGCATTGAAGCCGCAGAGGAACTTTTGGAGATCATCCGTCACAACCGCGAATGGGAAGAAGAAAAAGCCCGTGTACAATTGCTGAAATTCTTTGATGCGTGGGGGGCGACCGATCCAGCCACCCTTAAAGCTCGCCGCAAATTAAGCGGAATTCTTTTTTCTTAAACATTGCGAACTACATGAATTGTCATGCCTGAAAGTCCTTTTGCACCGGATTTTGAGAATTTGCCGGATTATATACCGATTTTTCCTTTGCACGGCGTCTTGTTGCTGCCGCGAGGCCAGTTGCCGCTGAACATATTTGAAAAACGGTATCTCGAGATGGTAGAAGATTCCATGCGCTCTCATCGGATGATCGGGATGATTCAGCCTGAACGTCCGGCTGATGAGCATCCGATTTTTAAAGTAGGTTGCGCGGGAAAGATAACATCCTTCCAGGAAACCAGTGACGGTCGTTATCTGATTACCCTGACCGGAATTTGCCGCTTCCGGATAGACGGCGAGCTTTCCTCGACGACCAGATACCGGCAGGCCAAAGTTAACTGGAATGAATACCAAAAAGATTTTCTGAAGCCTGTTATTAACGGGATTAACCGCAACAGGTTGCACGATTTGCTGAAGGTCTATTTCCACCATCACGAGCTTACCTGCGACTGGACACATATTGAAAACGCTCCTGACGAGCGGCTAATCACCTGTTTATCTATGATATGCCCGCTGGACCCTTACGAAAAACAGGCGCTTCTGGAAGCTGCCGATTGCGAGGAACGAGCCGAAAAGTTTATGTCCATGCTGGAATTTGCAGTTAAATTTTCCTCTTGTGAGCGATGTTCAGAGAAATGCCATTGATGCAGATAATTTTCCACTCTATAAATATGTAATGACTGGTGACATTGACCCAAAACTTCTTGAAATCCTGGTTTGTCCGGTAACCAAAGTACCGCTGCGTTATGACAGGCAGGCACAGGAGCTTATATCAGATCAGGCCGGGCTGGCCTATCCGATACGCGACGGCATTCCGATAATGCTGGTAGACGAGGCGCGCAAGCTGGAAGACAGAGAAATCAAACAATAAATTCAGGCATAAGGATTCTTGCTGGTTCTGACC
>CAZJRT010000080.1:0-7679 GCA_964548445.1 uncultured Pseudobdellovibrionaceae bacterium | reverse complement strand
AAATCCAGCAGCCGCTTGGCGGTGCTAAGTGTTTGAAACACAACCAAGAAGGAAAATTTTTAATGGCTAATCACGCTTCGTCAAAGAAGAGAATTCGCAGAAACCAACGCCGCAATGAAATTAATGGCGCGCGCAAAGGTCGTATCCGCACATTCCTTAAAAAGGTGGAGCTTGCATTGGCAGCTGGAGATTCTGCTCAGGCAGAAGTATCCCTCAAAGAGGCTCAGCCGGAAATATACCGGGGCGTAGCCAAAGGAATTTTAAAAAAGAACACTGCAGCACGCAAAATGTCGCGGCTGCATGCGCGTATCAAGAGTATCAAAACCGCTTCTTAATAGTAGTATTCGCTTATAAAGAAATAATAATAAGTATTTACTTAGGCCCTTGGAATAATTCCCTGGGCCCAAAAAGCTATGCGCAAGTATAGCTCTGAGAATTATTCTTTCTTTTTGCAATGTTCACCTTTTGATCTTGTTGCCTCTTGTTTCAAAAGCGGCTAGTGTTGGTTTCGTTGAAAGCGGAAACGCCCGGTCACTGCGGCTTTCCGGCCACTAGCGGTAAAAACACCGCTTTCAGTTGGGGATTTCACAAGTTGTAGCGCCAATGCTACATAGCAGTCCGGCTCTCGCTGAAGTTTACATTCTTCAGCACCGGAACTGGCGATAGAGGGAAGAAGGCCAGCCATCGAAGTGGACGAGTTTCACTTCTAATTATAAGGCCAATTTTCGCTGATTTAGAAACGAATTTGGCGAACTTGTAACGAGTTCGCGAACGGGGAGCTTTGTGCCCGGCCTATAAAAAAGGACGTATTTTTTGGTGCAAGCTGTTATGTGGGTAATTAAAAAACCGGAGAATTAAAAAATGCTAGAAAATGGGGGAAGAGAAGCTGCGGCTTCCAATGATTCAGCTCAATCAGAATCTTATGCGCCGACGCCTCAAATCCGTAACCTCTGGGATGGTGTTTATGCCAAATTCCGTGACGAATTTGGAGAAGCAGTTTTCAGAAGTTGGCTGAAACCAATGTCTTTACAGGCATGTTATCATGGGACTTTGGAGGTTTCAGTGCCTACCCGTTTCATGCGTGACTGGATTCAAACGCATTACGCGGCAAGAATCCTGGAAATGTGCGAAGAAAATAACGATAATATTCGTCGCCTTGAAATCGTAGTTGTTCAAAATCCTATTCCTCTGGAACCAGAGGAAGTACAAAAAACGCCTCAGAAGGCCAACCAGAACCGCCCTGACAGTAATATCCTAGCTGAGCTTAGTTCGCCGCTGGATCCGCGTTTTACTTTTGACAGCTTTGTAGTCGGCAAACCTAATGCACTGGCTCATGCCGCCGCGCGCCGTGTGGTGGAAAGTTCGATTGTGCCGTTTAATCCTTTGTTCCTTTATGGCGGGGTTGGTCTGGGAAAAACCCACCTCATGCATGCTATTGCCTGGTCGATGGATGAGAACTGGCCGGAAAAGCGTGTCATGTATATGTCTGCTGAAAAATTCATGTATCAGTTTGTGCGGGCGGTACGTTCTCAGGACATGATCTCTTTTAAAGAGTTATTCCGCAGTGTTGACGTGCTGATGATTGACGATATTCAGTTTATCTCTGGCAAGGAATCCACGCAGGAAGAATTTTTCCATACCTTTAATGCGCTGGTTGATCAGAACAAGCAGATCATAATAAGTGCTGATAAGCCCCCTCAGGATCTTGCCGGTATTGAAGAAAGGCTTCGTTCACGCCTTGCATGGGGTCTTGTTGCGGATATCCAGCCAAGCACATATGATCTGCGTCTTGGAATCCTGAAAGCAAAACGGGAAATGCTTGGGGCTGATGTGCCTGATGCGGTGCTCGAGTTCCTGGCTCTTAAGGTCACTTCCAACATTCGCGAGCTTGAAGGCGCGCTGAACCGGATTGTTGCTCATGCTGATGTGGTTCGTCAGCCGATAACTCTGGAATCAACGCAGGAAGTTCTGCAGGATCTGCTGCGTGCGCATAATCGCCGAATTACTATTGATGAAATTCAGAAGAAAGTTGCTGAACACTACAATATCCGGATGTCGGATATGCATTCAGCCCGGCGTGCCCGTAACGTTGCACGCCCAAGGCAGGTGGCAATGTATCTGGCCAAACAGCTTACTTCCAGAAGCCTTCCCGAAATAGGGCGCAAGTTCGGCGGGCGCGATCACACAACTGTGATGCACGCTGTTCGCAAAATTGACGAGCTAATGGAGAACGATGATGTGTTCACCCAGGATGTAGAAATCATCCGGAGAGCTTTGACTGGCTGATTTGTAACGAAAACTCCTAACTTTCTCCTTTTTAAGTTGGACTTAAAGCGGCTGTTTTACAGCCGCTTTTTTTATCCAGACCCACGAGATCGAATCTGTCATAAAAAAGTTTGTGCGTTCAAATGCTAATGCTATATTCAATGACCCGGAATTAAGAAATTATACGGAAAGAATACCTATGAAATTTAGCATAGACCGTGCAGCATTGCTTCGCTCTTTGAGCCATGTTCAAAGTGTTGTCGAACGTCGCAACACTATACCGATTCTCTCGAATGTATTGATGCGTGCTGATAAAGGAACCCTTTCGCTGGCCACTACGGATATGGATCTGGAGATCAGTGAAGCGGTCGCGGCGCAAGTTTCCGAACCGGGAGAGGCTACGGCCCCGGCTCATACGTTCCACGATATCGTTCGCAAATTGCCGGATGGTTCTCAGGTGGAGATAGAGGTTGATGCTTCCGGTAATAATATGGAAGTACGGTCCGGGCGATCCAGATTTCGCCTTAGCTGTTTGCCGGTAGCAGACTTTCCGGATATTGGCAGTGGAGATTTGCCGGGAGGTTTTTCTATCAGGGCGGATGAACTTCGGGCTTTGATAGATCGGACCCGATTCGCAATGTCTACCGAGGAAACCCGCTATTATCTTAATGGTATTTATCTTCATGCCGGTGAGAACGAAGGCATTGAGGTTTTAAGAGCTGTGGCAACAGATGGCCACAGACTGGCTCGATTCGAAATGCCCCTTCCTGAAGGTGCTGCCGAGATGCCGGGCATAATAGTACCGAGGAAGGCTATCGGCGAGCTGCGAAAGCTGATCGAAGATGCAGCTGATATGATCACGATCAGTCTGTCACAAAACAAAATTCGATTTGAGTTCGATCATATTATTCTAACTTCCAAACTGATAGACGGGACCTTCCCGGATTATCAGCGGGTGATTCCTGCCGGTAACGACAAGATTGTCGAACTTGATCCGCAAAGCTTTACCAATGCTGTGGACCGGGTATCGACAATTTCCGACGGCAAGTCGCGGGCTGTCAAGATTGCCCTGCATGGCAAAACGATGACTATTTCGGCAAGCTCTCCGGAAGCAGGAAGCGCGACTGAAGAGCTGGAAGTTAAAAATGACGCCGATTTGGAGATTGGTTTTAATGCAAAATACCTGCTCGACATTACTTCGCAGATAGAAGGTGAAGGTTGCCGTATGATACTGGCAGATGCCGCTTCTCCGACGATATTGCAAGATACGGCTGACCCTTCGGCTCTGTATGTTTTGATGCCGCTGCGGGTTTAAGCGCAATTCTCGAATATTTTATTGTCATTGCGGGGAGGATTATAAATCCGGCGAAGCAATCTACAGGGCAATTATGTCTTTTGTCTCACAGCTCCGGCTGACAAATTTTCGCAACTATGAAACTGCCCGTTTTTCGGGCCTGACTGTTAACCCGGTAATTCTGGTTGGCCCTAACGGCGCAGGCAAAACGAATGTACTTGAGGCATTATCTTTGCTTTCACCAGGGCGAGGTTTACGTAGCGCGAGACTAACGGAGATGCAACGGCTCTCGTCAGAATCGTCTTGGGCAGTATCGACGGTAGTAGAATCGCCTTTCGGTGCGCATAAAATCGGTACCGGTCTTGATCAGGCAACCGAAAAACGGATTATCCGGATTAATGGCGAGACAATGCGCTCCCAGAATGCGATGACCGAATATCTCTCATGTGTCTGGCTGACACCGCAGATGGACCGGATTTTCATAGATTCGACAGGAGCAAGACGGCGTTTCCTTGATCGACTGGTATTCACTTTTGATCCGGGGCATTCAGGAAGAGTAACCCGCTACGAAAATGCCTTAAGTCGACGTTCAAAGCTTTTGCGTGATGGCGTCAATGATGACAAATGGCTTTCTGCTTTAGAATCGCAGATCGCCGAAACCGGGGTAGCCGTAGCAGCTGCTCGGATGGATTTTATTGAGCGCCTGCAAAGAGCCTGCGATTCAGTGCCTTTGAACGAACAAAATTATTTTCCGGCTGTCCGAATTACAATTAAAGGAGATATTGAAGAGGATCTCGCCAGTTTGCCCGCTCTTAAAACCGAAGAGCAGTTTCGCTGCCAGCTCAAACAATCAAGGCCTGCTGATGCCGTAACGGGAGGATCTGTTAAGGGTCCGCACAGGAGCGATCTGATTGTCTGCCATAAAGATGCAGGCATAGCCGCAGATCAGTGCTCAACCGGTGAACAGAAAGCGTTGCTAACCGGTATTATTCTGGCTCATTCCCGATTGATTGCGGCTGAGCGCGGGACTCCGCCCTTGTTGTTGCTTGATGAGGTGGCTGCGCATTTGGATAAAGCCCGCAGAGCCGCGTTGTTTGGTATTCTGCTGAATATGAAGTGTCAGGCCTGGCTTACCGGAACAGATAGATCCTTGTTCTCTTCACTTGAGGAGAGAGGCCAGTTTTTTAATATCTGCGAATCGAAAGTTTCTGCTGGCGGAGATTTGGAATGAGTGAACTGGCATGGATTATTCCTGCCATTATTTCTGCGCTCGCTGCAGCGGGAATGGTTCTTGTCAATGAGTACATCCAGGTACGCTCGCTGCATTTATTGTTCTGGATGCGACTGATATCCGTACTTTTCCTGCTGCCCTGGGTATTGACTTTTAACTGGCCGGATGCGTGGCAATTTTATGTACTAATGCTTTTGAATGCATTTGTTATCGCATATTCAGATATTGTCATGATAGGCCTGACAGCCAAAAGTGGAGCAGGGATTACCAGTCGCCTAACTCCATTGATACACGGAATTATTTTTATTTTCTGGCTGGCGGTTACTCCATCTCTGTTAGTTGAATATATCGATAAACCTTTGCGCAGTATCGGGATAGTGCTCTCTCTGGCTACTGGTATTTGGTTCGCGCTTCGGCTCAAGAAGTGCCGTTTGAGCTATGAAGCACTAAAGATAGCTTTGCCTGCTTTAGTGGTAGCTGCTCTGGCGATTGTATTTGGCAGGCTGGCGCTGAATTATGCTGATGGGCCCGGTGCTGTATATAAGTACGTAATGCTGCAATGCCTGCTGGTTTTTATATGCTATTTCCTGTTTCAACTGATTCCTTTTATCTCTGTACGCCTGCCGCATATGGACTTGCGCTCGGGGATTTTCGACAGGCGCGTACTCCTTGCGGGCATGCTGGCGGCAATTGCCTGGCTAATAAGTACACCGGCAAAATGGTATGCGATTATGCAGGTTGAAAATCCGGCTTATGTAACCATGTTTGCCTTATCAGTGCCGTTATGGGTTTTATTGGCGTACCGGTTCACAGGCCGTAAGGAAAAAGCCGATATAAGTTCAGGGCTTGGCATTGTAGCAAGCGCTATGGCTCTGATATTTTTCACCCAGTTTTAGGGGGCTGGCGGATTAATTTTTGTCGATGCAGATGGTTGATATCTGATCAGCGATTCAGGAAACAGGGCGGCAAGTCCAAATGTAAAGGTCAGGTCTACAACCCTGTTGAATTTTGCTGTGGCTGCTGTACAGCTTTGGGGCTTGGTGATCTCATCAGCCAAAAGTTCACCATCTTGTCCCGTTACGTCTTTTTTAAAAGTTGTCTGGCTTTCAACATCGGAAACATGCACCCGGTATAACGGCATGTCGAATACGTCCGGGTTCCCAAAAGCTTTATAGCCATTCCTCGCATATTCCGGATGAAAAACTACGGGGATTGGCTGTGCCGGATCAAGCTCGGATAAAGGCACAAAAATTGCGTCCTCTTGATCATCATAACCTAAAAAGATTCCATGGTCGGGGTGAACGCCAATAAAGCCTCTTTCGGCTTTGCGATTTTCTTCCGCCTCTATGCCCTGATAGATAATTATAGTTTGTACGGTTTCAATCCCGAGCATTTTGCACACCATTCATTTTCGATAACTATTAGAGCTTATAGAAAATACAGCATTCTGTGTCAAGCTGACTTTTTTAAACCATTCAAGTTGCGAATAGGCGCACAAAACAAGCCTTTTTTCCTATCATTATACGTAGTGCCCTGCTATAAAAGAGTGTCCATAATATGCCAATAAAACAGCGGCTTTAACAGGTGTCGTTAGACATAAAAAATCATGAATGAAGTAGCAGAAAAAAATACTCCGGAAGAGAACGGAAACAATAGTTACGGTGCAGAATCTATCAAGGTTTTAAAAGGCCTTGAAGCAGTCCGCAAGCGGCCGGGTATGTATATCGGCGATACCGATGATGGTACGGGTCTGCACCATATGGTCTATGAGGTGGTTGATAACTCTATCGACGAAACTCTGGCCGGCCATTGTGATCGTATCGATGTGATTCTGAATGCCGATGGCTCTGTGTCTGTACGCGATAATGGCCGAGGCGTACCGGTTGATATTCATAAGGGAGAAGGTATTTCCGCTGCTGAAGTTATTATGACCCAGCTTCACGCCGGAGGTAAGTTCGATCAGAATTCCTATAAGGTTTCGGGCGGTCTGCACGGGGTGGGCGTTTCGGTGGTTAACGCTTTATCCGATCGTCTGGAAATGCGTATATGGCGCGATGACAAAGAATGGTTTATGCGCTTTAGAAACGGCGTGGCAGAAGTGCCGTTGAAAGCAGTTGGCGATGCCCCTGGCCGTCACGGTACGGAAATCACTTTTTTGCCTTCTCCTGCTACATTCACCATGACGGACTTCGATTTTAAAATACTCGAGGACCGCTTGCGCGAACTGGCTTTTCTGAACTCCGGGGTGAATATTTTTCTCCGTGATGACCGCGATGAAGAAGCGGAAGAGCCTCATGAGATTCAGTTCCATTTCGAAGGTGGTATCCAAAGCTTTGTTACCTGGCTTGATCGCTCCAAGAAAAGCATGCTTAAAGAACCGATTTTTATCCGTCACGAAGAAGCTGATACCGGTATTGTTATTGAAGCTGCGCTTGAATGGACGGATTCATATCATGAAACCATGCTGTGTTTTACCAACAATATTCCGCAAAGGGATGGAGGTACGCACCTTGCCGGTTTTCGCGGGGCATTAACCAGGATTATTACCAAATACGCTGAAGAACACGGCATTTTAAAACGAGAAAAGATCAAGCTGACCGGGGAAGACATGAGGGAAGGGATGACTTGTGTTCTTTCTGCAAAATTGCCTGACCCCAAATTTTCCTCACAAACCAAGGACAAGCTGGTTTCCAGTGAAGTGCGGCCTGTTGTTGAAAGCGCCATTTCAGAGAAGCTTGGTTGCTGGCTGGAAGAAAATCCATCAGAAGCCAAAGTAATCGTTGGCAAGATCGTTGAAGCAGCAACGGCTCGTGAAGCAGCGCGAAAAGCAAGAGATCTGACCCGCCGCAAAGGGATCATGGATATTTCCAACTTGCCGGGCAAACTTGC
>CAZJRT010000079.1:0-7731 GCA_964548445.1 uncultured Pseudobdellovibrionaceae bacterium | reverse complement strand
CTCTTGCCTTTCCTGTCCATCGAGGCAGCGAAAAAATAATTAAGGCTATGAGGGCCAGTGAAATCAGCAGGAGAAGACCGCCATAATCCCTGATGAAATCAGCTACCTGGGCCACGGTATAGGATAGTCCGGTCCATTCTTCAGCAGGCAGAATTTCAGTGAAGGTAGGAATAACCATATTTGATGCCAGTACAAGTGCTGTTACCAGCATACCGATAAGTAGTAACGGATAAGCGGATTTTGAGATAATGGCATTTTTTACCATAGCTTGCTGCTTGACTGTATTTGCAGCATTGAACAGCGCTTCAGCCAAATGCCCTGAAGTTGCACCGGATTCTAGAAGTACGGCTTCGGTGCTGGGTACATAAGGAGCCAGACAATCGCCAAAATTCATACCGTTAGCCACATTACGACGCCATTTGCCGTAAGGTATCGGGAGAACAGACCCCCTTGTTTTAACAGCAAGCTTCTGGAGTTGATTTAAAGCAGTATCAAGTGGGACGCCATTTTCTAGTAACTGGCCCAGTTTTGTATAAAAACGCTGACGGTTTTTTGAGCTGAATTCATATTTAACCGCTAGTTTGAAATATGCAGGATGTTCAAGCAACATGCTACCTAACCTCTTATAGATTCACGCATGGGCAGATTAAGTAATCCGATCACTCTTTCGGCATCTACAGGATCAATTTCTCCGGTAATTATGCGGTCTATTGCGTGTTCGACCATATTTCGTCCGCCTAGCTGTGCAAGCCAGTATTTTTCCGCATCAACTTTGCGGTTTTGCTGAACATATTCCAGGAACTGATTATCTGGCATTATGATCTCGGCAACCACGGTCCTTCCGATATATCCGCTTCCATAGCCGCAATGTTCACATCCTTTAGGGTTGCGGCGTCTTACTTTATGGATGGGAACTTCTGCCGTCTCAAGGCGTGCAAGGATTCCGAAACCCAAATCTTCTTCACGGGTTTGAAGGCAACATTTTGGGCATATCAGTCTGACAAGGCGCTGGGAGATCAGTCCGGTTAACAGGGAAGGATCTCCAAGCTTATAGTTTTCAACTGCCAAATCCCGTAGTCGGAATGTAATAGTCATGGCATCATTGGAGTGAAGGGTAGTCCAGACCTGGTGGCCGGTCATGGCCGCTTCGAATGCTAATTGCGCAGAAGCTGCATCACGGACTTCCCCTATCATAATACGGTCGGGATTAGAGCGCAGCGACGCAGAAATTGCCTTGGTGAATTCTTCGCCTCTGGCCTGAGCCGAGGAAGCATTAACCACAGGCATTTGTACAGCTCCGGGAATGGGATACTCCGGCGGATCTTCAACTGTATAAATTGCAATATTGTAATGATGTTCCTGTAATATTGAGATGATATTTCTTTGCAGCGTAGTTGATTTCCCGTGACCTGTAGGTCCGGCAACTATATTTATGCCAAAAGGTTTTGTGCGAAGTGTTTCAAAATCTTCCAGTTGTTCGGGAGTAAAACCCAGACCCATAATATCTGAGGATGTTCGTTCATCAGCTGTATAAAGCAGCCTGATGATCATGGCCCGGCCACCAAACGTAGTAGGGTTGAACTGCAAACGCAGAGAAATAACACCCTCGGGGAGTTGCAGGTCTTTGCGGTTCGAGACTCTTGCACCCTGATATTCGTATGGCTGGTAGTTTACATCTGCAGCATCCGCCATCGTAAAGGCAGCTGCACAGAAGTTATGGCCGAATTCCGGCGGCCATTCAGCCACATGAGTCATCAGACCATCTATACGAGCTCGCACGGTACATGATTGTTCTCCAACAACGACGTGGATATCGGAAGCCCGTTTTTTTGCAAGATCTCCGACGAGAGTGAGCACTTCCCGGCGCATCCGGGCTTCATCATGCCGACTCCTTGAGCCGCCAAACTCGTCAGTTCGTTCATAGCAAAGCTGTACCCGGTTAATGTCAACCGGCTCAATTTTCAGTTCGCCAATATCGGAAAGCCGGGCTTCCGCAATAAGGCTCAATACCTGGGGATTATTTGTATGGGACTTTGAAACCAGTAACCGGCCATCAGAATATAGAGCAGCGATCTGGCGGAGCTGATCTCCACGATCCAGCGGACCGTTTTCCGAGGTAACAGGTACACTTGGATCCCAGACTTCTGTATTCCGCGGCTGAAATAATCGCATGTGACTACTCCACCCAGTCAAGGCTGGCGCTTACGCCTTCCTCCAGTACAACAACTTGAGTAGGAGCTATTTTACTAATAGTTTTGCCATCAGGCAGTTTCTCACCAGTGCGAACCTGGGTTAATATTCCATCTTTGATTAATTTGGCCTGCAAATTGTTCATAGTTCCATAGATTTCCAAAACCTGCCATTCATCGGGCCCTAATTTTCTTGAATGTTCCTGCACAAGTTCATCGCTATCTATGCCATGCTGACCCGCATCCAGTGACAGTCCAGGTGAAAGATGAGTTGTGCCAGACGGCAGACCATAGCCGTTTTCCAGAGCCAAATCATTCAAGCGTTGAAGAAGCTGGGCCCGCTCGACGCATAATGCGTAGCGGTCAATATCGGACTGAATTTTGGCCAGATCAGCTGGTGTATCAGATAATGCTACCTGCGGAACGGGGCAAGGGTCCGAAGCCAGCGCATGGCTATCAGGCAGCGTCGCTATATTAAGAATAACGACGATCATAATTGCTGCAATATTTATAAAACGTCTGTTCATGGCATGCCTTGAGCTTGACGCAATTCCGGACTGTCGATCAAAACCTTCATTTCGTAAGTCCAGATTTTAGATTTGAGATCCCATTTGATATTCTGCACGTTAAGTCCCGGCAGGTCAAAGAGAGTTGTAATCATTGAAGCAGGCATTTTGGTAAGGAGCGTAGCCTGCAGATAAGGTGGTTCAGCTGGCTGTTGTTGTACCGCTCTGCTCCTTCTGCTTCTGGCATTGACTGTTTCAGGCTGAGCTTTTGGAACAATATGTTGTATTTTCAACTGCCCAATACCAGATAAACGTTTATTGATCAGGAAAATAATATCTTCTTTTTTTAGTACGGAGACTGGAATTTCAATGTCTTGAAGCGTTGGAAGGCTCATGTAAACTTTAAACTCGTTTTGACCTGAAAAATGCTTTGTTGCCTCCTTTGGGAAAGAAGGAAGAGCTTCTTTGAGCATTACAAGTGAGCCGCCAGAGCCTTGCCAGTTTGCCGCGGCCTGCACATTGTTACAGTCCATTGATGATAGTGGCCAACCCGGAATCGGATGGGCAATCTGATCAAACATTTCCATGCATCTTCCGATGAAAGCACTGGGCAAAGGAAGGCGAAGCCCGGCATAATTTATCTTACGCAAGGGTTCCTTGACTATTTCTCTGGGCGGAGGAGCGATTATATCGGGCGCCGTTATCCGTACCGGAACCGTATTTCTTTGAGGTAATTCGGCTTCGGTGACGAATGCCGGAAGCAGTGCAAGCATAAACGCAAGACACAAGAAAAAGATTCCGGTTATCAGAGCTGCTTTCTTTTGACGAGAACCTCCAAATATGGCGTCCAGATTAATTGGACGCAAATAGGCTGCCGTATTGCTGCTTTCAAGCAATTTGTCCAGTGGCAAGTCAGCGACAGAATCGGGCAGATTCCATACTGAGGGCGCATAAGATCTTGTCCACTGGAATTCTTTGGAGTGCTTTATAAAGTAATTGTAGGCATCTTCTTCAGATTCGAATAATAAATCACCATCTGGTGCTATTGAATCTGAGTGAACTGCAAGATACCACCAGCCATTATCAGCCGCAAAAATCCCATGCCATTCGCCAAAAAGTGTATCAGCAGCAATGGCGGCCGCACTTGGCATGCCCATACTATGCCCCTTGGATAAATGGCCAAAAGCGTGCTGAACCACTACTGACGAGCGAACAGTATAAAAATCTGCCTTGATTTTTTTAGCGCGGCTATTGATCAGGGTGTCTGAATGAGCCTCTGCCGTAAACCAGTTAAGCCCCACAGCATAGCGTTTTTGGTTAAACAACAAGATACCGGACCGGCTTTCATCCGGAGGAAGTGTTGTTTGTGATGTATCTGAAAAACTATCCGACATCAGGAAGTCTTATTCGCCTAGAACAGTTAAAGGTTCTTCAGGAAGAATCTCTGCTGTAATCAAAAGGACAGAAACCTCTCGGGACCGGTTGGCTTCTTGCGTTCCACCAGTAAAAATTCCGCCCGGTGTACCAGATTGCTCATAACCTGACTGGTTTTTTTCAAAACCGGCAAGAACCAGGGTCTCGCCTGAAGCCAGTACGGCATTTTGTACGAAACCTGTAGTTTCGACCTCGGGCAATTGTATGGAGACACCGCCGGAAGAAAATGTTCTGAAAGGCGTCTGGGCATCTTTTATTCCGATAGCCAGTCGCAGCAATACCCGGTCTTTTTCAATGACTCGCGGCAATACATTCATGGTCAGACCAAGATTTACCTCGCCCGGCTCCAGCGACGTGGTCGTATCGCCGTCATCAACAGTGGTAGTAATTCTTTCCAGGTAACGAATGATCCTGCCAATTTGCAATGGTGCCGGAATATCCGAAAGTGTCACAATCGCACCAGACTGGACAACTGTTGCTCTTTCAATTTCTTCAGAAGCTTCGAGAACGGAAGTAATAACATCGGTGTCCGGAGTTACAGTATTACCTCCAGCATCCGGGGCGGTGAAGCCGGTAACCTCATCCACTTCCGGTACCGAGCGCAGAATACCAGCTGTAAGACCTCCGCCTACTGATTTAAGCTCAAATGGTTTGCCGTTCAATGCGCGTTGGATAATAGCACTAAGGCGGAAAGCCACTTCATTTATATTAGAGGTTTCAACGGCCAGAACCTTGACAGCAATAGCGACGCGTCGCAAACGCATCTGATTTTGATCTCTCAGATAATTTTCCACTCTTGAAACAAGAGATGGCGGGCCCGTTACAGTAATAGTGCCTGTAGATGGAGATAAGGCAATTTTACCACGATCATCCAGCATGGCTGCTATCGCGTGATGGATTTCATCCCAGATTTCAAGAGTGGTTTCAGCAGAAAACCCGATTTCTGGCAGACTGCCATCTGTACCGCCACTTTCGCTTTCAAGATCACTGCCAATTTGCACATTGCCAGCAAGTGCATGCAGCATAAACACGCGGGAAACGGTATTTTCAATCCGGATTACATTACCATCAAAAGACCATTCGGCATCGAATGTATCGGCTACCTGGTCCAGGAGTTTGTAAAGATTACCTTGCCAGACAACGCGTCCGCCTGCGACCTCCCGGCCATTTGAGGGCAGGAACAGGGAGCGCTGTTTTTGAGACGTTTCTTCCTCTGTATCTTCATAAACCGATACCCTTAATCCAGAAGCATTTTGAATCATTCTGGCGACTTCACGCAACTGAACAGGCCTCTCAAATGTAACGACGAGCGCATCCGGTGCGGCAAGTATTGCAGGTAATGGTTCACCATGCTCAATAGGTACGGCTCTACTACCGAACCATGGGCGCCTGTCAACGACTAACGAGTTTCGGCGAACGGGAGAGGGAGTTATTTCCGAAAGGGCTTCATTGGCAACCTCCTGCGAGGTCGTAATATGCTCTTCCACACGCCGGAAATTCTCACAGCCTGTTAATGATGCAACTGCTAAAAGTGCAAGACAGGAAAATATTTGAAAGCGTTTTAGAAAAACCATTTCCATGAATCCAAGATTTAAAAAGCCAGAAAAACATTACACGTCGGCAGTATGCAATTCTGACGGCAATTGTGGACAACCACAAGGTCTTCACTGGTTAAAGTCTTTCAGAAATGGGGATAAAAGAAGAATCAGTCTATGACATGGCGAGTTTCAACAATCAAGATGGCCGGGCCCTCCGGATTATTAGGATGCAACCGGCCAATAGGACGAGGATTTGCTTCCATCAGACCTGTTAACAGGACCTCTACCGCTTCTTCAAAAGTACCCTGAACGACTACATCTGATTGCAAAGGATAGTCAAATTTCGAGGCCCAGTGTAACTGGACTCCCGCTTGTTTGCTCCAATTAATCAGAGAATTCTGCAAAGTATCGCCAGTTTGAGCAGTCCATACCTTAACAGCATATTGATCAAATTTTGGTGAAGAATTTTCTGAAGAAAAAGCAGCGGGCGTTATCCCGGGCCTTACCGCAATATAATCGTAATATTCTGCCGGCTTATCAGGATCAGGCGTATTATTATTATCCATCGCTACTTCCCAGGGGTCCTTGGGTTGCGGCGGTGCCGGGGGTTGCATTTCAATCATCGAACGTTCAGGAACGAGAGGAACTTCTTCACGTTCTAATGGTGCAATAGCTTGGGCCTGTTCTGCTGGTGCGAATGTATCTGTTTTTGCTGTTAAAGGCGAGGAAGTCTGTTCCGGCGCGGCTAAAGGAATTGGCATCAAACCAGCAGTTTCCTGAGGAAAAACAGGCTCCGGTGTTTCCTCCGAAGCAAATCTTGGCGCTGGATTATCTGAAACTTTTGCATCAGTACGCTTTTGATTGCGCAGGCGGATTATTACCCCGTTGCCAGTAACAAGAACTTCATAACCATAAGGTTTTACAGCTTCGCTAAGTACCTCATTCCATGCCTTGCCGCCTTGCCAATCGATTTTAACTCCCGGATCAACACCGTTTGCAAAGACGTAAGGGTAATCTGGGGGCACTATCTGTGCCAGTGCCAGCGCCAGCGGCATATTTTTACCAAAGCCAATAGCTTCACTGTAATAAGGCAAATCCTCTTTGGATTCGGAAGGGGTAGGCGTATCTAAAAGTTCTACAGTGAAAGCTTCCCCGGCCTTTTCTGTCGGTGCGGCAGGAGTTTCCGGAATGTACTGAGTTTCAGGTACTGCGGGCTCCGCGTTTTCCATTGGGTAAAGATCTATAGCAGCAGGCTGATTTTTAGAAACTTCCGCCGGAACTTTCATTACCGGGGCAGGAGGAGCCAGCAGATGTGCCGTATCTTGTCCTGATGGCGATAGAGGCATTGGCATCTCAGGCTTTTTGCGACGCAAAGGTTCCCCTTGATAATAAACCTGCTCAGGTTTTTCTTCACGGATTTTAACAGCGGGCTCTACCGGAGGCTCATAAAGCAATTCTCCAGGAGCTTCGAGAACTCTGGCTGTCGGAGCGGGAGGTGCCATGATTGATGTCACTGGATCGGTAGTAGTTGTTTTGGGCAAGGCTGGGGCCTGCATTAACTCTGGAGCCAGAAATTCAGATTCCATTGGTGCCGTAGGAAAAGGCATAGGGGAAAGCGGCCCTTCCGATTCAGGAATCAAAGGTTCCTGATTTGTAGCTTCAGGTTCAAGCTGTGCTGGCGGATGCCATTCGAACCCGGCATTTGCGCCGGAAATAAAGCATGAAACTGCAAACATTGCCGTTAAAACCGGCAACCAGAATTTCTTGTAAAAACCTTTTTTCATGTACCTAACCTGACTGCGGTAATTACCTAACCAAGCTCTGAAAATAAATGCCTGAGAGGCAAATGACAAGGCGCTACGAGAGGTAAATGGATTTATTTATCATTATTGGAGAAGTTTTTAGCCGTAGTCGATCATACGACGTTTTCTCATCCAGTACCAACCGGGCCTTTTCTGACCAAGAATCCAGCTACGGAATGATCGCAACGCCGAAGGAAAAGTCAGACCTTTGCTTTCAAGATAATAGAAAATAGCCGTCAGTACGAGCGTAATAAGAAGTGTT
>CAZJRT010000078.1:0-7737 GCA_964548445.1 uncultured Pseudobdellovibrionaceae bacterium | reverse complement strand
ATCTGCTCCAGTCCGTTCATATTCTGCCATACCGAAACCATCTTTTTCCTCCTATAACCCCGTATGTCTTACAATGACCGTGACAGGAAACATTTCCATTGGTTTCCTGTGAGCCATGTCCATTTGTGCAAACATCGCCAGTTTTGCTTTTCTCATATTTTTGCGCATTGACTTTGGAACCTTCTTCCCAAGGTCTTTAAACTTCCCATTCTGTAGAACAAGAGTAAGAGTAGCATCATCATGGTCATATTCGAGCCAGTCTACTTTGTCTTCAAAAGGCTTATCGTAAACGACCCATAAATGTCCTTTTTTATTTACCGCAAGATCAACAGCCCTTTTGTCACGTATATTTGAAAGGACCGGAAAATCTTCCGGTAACTGCCTTGCCTCTAACTCGTCATCATCATCTTCGTTGAACATTATGCAAATATCCATTTAACTACATCAATTCTACCCTAACATACTGTTGTAAGGCAAAAATCATCCAAATTATATAATAACTATAGATGGTTAAGAGATCGTCTACGTGAAATTAAAATGGCCTATCTCACTGAATCTTCTGCCTTTACTGTCTGCCTGCCCTGACTGAAACAGCGAAAATTCTGCAGCACTCCATGAGCTTTTGATTTTCTGGCTATGTTTTTTAATGAAGTTATCCAGGCCTTTTTCTTGCTTTAAACGGGCCAGAGTAATGTGAGGCTGATACGGACGTGTTCCGAAATCAAAACCAAAAGGTTCAAGTCTTTGTGTTACCTCGGCACATAAATGAGTTAGTTTGCGGGAATTTTTAACATCTGCATAAAGAACAGTCTGCCTGTTATTGTAAAAGCAGGACATACCAGCGACTTCCATTCCAAAAGCTTTATATTTTACCTGGTCAAGCGCAGAAATTATTTCATCAATCCGGTCATTATCTACTTCGCCAAGAAAACGTATAGTAACATGCAGATCATCAACATGCTGCCATCGTCCTGCCAGCTCCTGTCGGGGAAGCCGGGATATGGTGGCTTTAAATTCTGCGGGGACTTTGAGGGCTGTAAATAATCTCGGCAAGACAGCTATCTTTTTAAGTCGATTAATTCTTTAGGCATTGGCGGAGGCAGGGTCAAATCAGGAGAGTTTTTAACAATGGCCGGAATGCCCTGATTAAATTCTTCTACTATTTCATTATCAATTTCTTCCCGGTTAAGCAGAATACTGTCCAGTGCAAGGCCCATTTTCGGGTCTGTCCGATAAGCACACTCGATCATTTCTGTTGAAAATTGCCCAAAGGGGTCGATATGCGAAAAACCGATCCTGGTTGCCATTTGATATTGTTCCACGTAATTAACCTTTAGCGTGGAAGGGTAGTCTACAAGACGCTCAGTAAAGACCAGACAAACCCCATAAAGCATGGTGCCCTTGCGGGGAGTGCAGCCTGCTATGATAATAAGCAATAATAAAATTGCTCCGCCGGCATAAGAAG
This sequence comes from uncultured Pseudobdellovibrionaceae bacterium, assembly GCA_964548445.1. Lineage (GTDB taxonomy): Bacteria > Pseudomonadota > Alphaproteobacteria > Micavibrionales > Micavibrionaceae > RZZS01. The sequence continues at coordinate 6,272 of CAZJRT010000078.1, read as the reverse complement.
CCCAGCGAATTCTTTTTTGTTTTTTTGTCAGCTTTTTAGGCTGTCCGGACGATGACTTTCTACTCGCTCGTTTGGCCAGTTGCGCTCGTCTTTTTTGAATTCCTTCAGCAGCGCTCATCCCGTTTCTGCCATTTCAAAATCTTCGGGTGTTTTGTCCAGCTTCTTTAATGAAGCACTGACAAGTTCCTCAACAATTTCCTCAATGATGGCATTTAATGCCGCTTCCCTGACCTCACCTTTTTCAGCGCGGGTATGAACGCGGCGTTTAATCTCGCTTCGAGCGCTCCCTCCCGGAAAGTTTACAGCCAGCATTTGTCGGGCGCGGGATGCGCCGAGCCTTGAATAAAGGCGGTTACGGATAGCTACATCTTCCGCTGATGTAGAAAGCGCCCAAAGTTCTATTGGGCCCAGAGTATTGATCAGGTGCTGCTCATATCTTCCGGACGTAGTGCCAAGTACGAACAGGACTGGTGCGCCACCAGCTTTCGGACCTGTCAAACGATAGCGGATAATATTTCGTGCCGTTTCTGAAAGGCCGAAGCGTTCACGGATTTTTTCAACGGCCTGATCGGAAATGGCAGATCCACAAACCCAGATACCTGTGGCCAGGTCAACCATATCATTGTCAAAGTCATCCAGAAGCTGGGAGGCCAAAATAATTTGAACGCCTCGTTTACGACCTTCACGAACGTCACGGATCACCTGAGCTCGCACAGAATAAGATTTATTGGTACGGTGAAATTCATCATAACAAAGCCGTTTGGGGGTTTCTGCTGTCTGTTGAAGCAGGACTTCATGATATTGTTTGTATTTCTCCGGCACATTTATAAGTGATTCCGGCCCGGACCACCAGTTGCGCACCAGCACATGGCGAGCAAGCATATACATGATGGCTGTTTGGCGATCAGCAACCTCATCGCCCTGAGGTGCAACATCCATTAGGTCGAGAGATGCAATGCGGGCATCTTTAACTTCAAATTGAGTAACGGAAGACAGTATCGGGAATTCTCGAATAGAGGCTGTTACCATCCGCTCAAAAGCATTGATAACGGTCTCTGTACTAAACCCGACAGCTGTTTCTTCCAGAAGCGATCTGATCTGGGGACGGCGCGAAGCTGTAATAGCATCACTAATTGTTGGTACGGCATGGCGCTGGGCGAGATTGGCTGTATGTATCTGGTCCAAATCGAATAGCCTGTCGACAACATCCCACCAGTAAGGATCCGTAGGCAGGTGGATGTTGAATTTCTGAATTGCTTCGTCAACCTCATGATCGAGGCGAGGCAGATAGGGACGAGGCTCAGCATTTGCTTGCTGGTCATCACGCCAGCGATACATTTCATCAACCACCATGCCGGAAAGTTGCTGGATACCATCATAAGGTCGTTCATAACCGGGCGGCGTGCAAAGTAACGTGAGCAATTCGACCAGATAGCTGCGCTCATCCATAAGCGGATAGCGCAGTCCCAGCTTTGTATCGAAAGGATTAACAGCAAACTGATGAGCCATTTGCAGTCGATAATAAGATGCCTCATGGCTTCTATCGGCTGGCAAGGCTTCCTTGATGAGCGAAATCAAACCAGATGAGGAAGGACCAATATCGATAACGGCGACGAACGGAAGCTGGACAAGACCCGGGGATAAACAAGTCCCAAGGTTAAGAGCATTTAAAAGAACCGATTTACCAGCACCAGGCTGGGCGAAGACAAGATCAAACCAGGTAGTGGTAACATTTGTTCCGGTTGCATAGGGCCATACTTTACCATCCGGGGTTCTTAGCAGGATTGATCCTTTATCAAACGGGCTCGAAGGTCTTTGCCACGGGAGAAGTTTCATGACCTCGAACATTGGCGCTACGGCAAGTGGAGCTGTGCTTGCGCAGGATATTCCCATCGCGGAAGACATTACGCAGTCAAGGGGATCTCCGGAAAATTCGCTGACTTGACAGTAGCCCCAGCTTTCCAGTGCCTGGACAAGATTTGACAAGCGATCCTGCATTAAGGACATATCGTCAGCAGGGGCCCATGTGGCTACTGAGATGCGAAGTCTTACTACCGGCTCGCTACGAGCTAACGCCTGCAATCCTTCCAGAGAATACTTGATCTGCTTGTTTAAAGCATTGGTAACTCCCAGAATTGTAGCGACGAATGCCCGTAATGTAGTTGCATAAGCTCCCCCGCCTTCTATCAGGAAAGAAATCCGGTAAGGGACTCCTGCTTCATTAAGACGATTAAGAAGCATGGGGAACGGGCTGGCATCCATCGGCCCCAGGGTCATATCAGCGGCGCCCCAGTACAAATCACCAATCCGGACAATTGATTCATTAATTAATCTTGCATCGGCGGCAGCTAGTTGCTGGGATAATGTAGGCCAGATAACATCCGATAAATCAACTTTACTCATCGGCGCACGCGGAGGAATGGGGTCTCCCGGAAGGCAGGGTTGCCACTGCGAATGGGCTTTGGTAGGGAACATGTTGTCCCGTACAGCCCTCAAGGCATCGTGGGATTCCAGGAGCTCTGATTTAATCCCCAGTTCGTCCAGCGAAGCCATCATTGCTGAAACATAACTTTTGTGTCGGGTGCGTAAGGCATCGAGAGCCGCTAAAGGGTACTGGCTATAACCTGCATTGACCCATTTTTTCTTGCGGACCTCTTTCATTGCCCGGTTTAACTCGTTTTTTGTGAGAACCGAAGGCCTGGTCCATAAAACAAAAAAACATTCTTCGTATGAAAGATAATCAGAAAGATGATTTGCTCTTTCTTCAAACAGATCCTGCAGTTCGAGCTCGATAGCAGTTGAGGCCAGATAGCTTGGACGTAGCAGTTTGCGCAAATGGGAACGAATCCGCTCGGGGTCCCGGATAAAGTAAACCTGAAGGGCGTGTCCCATTCTGTCAAAACGGGCACCAATCTTGATGGTAGAACCTTCAACAAGATATTCGTATTCCTCTTCGCCGATTACCTGACGGCTACCGTCTACCTTCAGATAGGAAATTAGAGACCCATCTTTGGAGACCAGCGTAGTTTTATCATCAGCTGTTTCCAGCCGGACAAACGACTCAAGCGTTTGCCTGCTTGCGGCCTGGAAAGGGGCGGCCATTTTTCTAATCCAGTTCACCATCAGGAGCTCTATCCTTCCGAAATAAACACGTCATTATAACCCGGTAAAGCGATGTGTGAACGGGCTTATTAGCAAATTAATAACTTTTTTGGGCGCACAAGCGATCTCATGCCGCCTGCTCAATCTTTTTATACACACCAATCCAGTTTTGAGGAGGTGTGCCACCAAAGGCACCGTCCTTTGATCTCCAGTAAGCCAGTATTTGCGGAAACTGGTTAAATTCAAGATCAGCTTCTTTAACCATCCTGCGGTCTAACGGGAACAGCCTGATTCCTTCCAGTTTGTCGCCTCGTCTTTCATAGTGTCTTTCAGTCAAATAATCTTTCAATACACAGGACAAAATAAAAGGATCATCAGTTCCAAGTCGATTGCGAGCTTCTTCTCTCCGCTTCATCAATATTTCAAAAGCTTTTCTCGCAGCATCTGATATTGGTCCCTGAGATATGCGAGCAACGTATATAGCTCTTGCTATGTTATGCAGGTCAGCCTGTTTGATTTCGGGTAACCAGATCAGAACGCCAGAGCGCATCTCGCTTACTTTGTCGATATTGAAACATTGATGGCAGAAAAGGCAGACTGTCACCATATTATCCATTCGGGTATCAGTTTCTGCATGATTTAAAAAATGTATATCCTGATACTTTTGCGAGCGAAAGCCGCAACACCTGCACGTATAATCGTCCCGCTCAAAAACTTTTTGCTTAAGCTGGGGCGAGACCGTCGGTCCCCTGGACCCCGAAATCTTTTTTCGGGAAGATCGAGCTACACTGAAGATAATAGGCAGTTTTTTCATCGCAAATCATTATAACCTAACATAACAAGAGCAGGAAACTTTCCTGCTCTTACATGATAAAAATTTAACCGGAAATGTTATCTAGGTGAAGACAAGACCGTAATCCGATATGTCCAGGGTCTCCTGAATAGCATTAAGAACCGGCCCTAGGTTAACAGCAAGCGCCCCGCCGAATATGTGCGTTAGCCCTGCCATTAGAGAAGCTTGGCTGTCTCCCTCGGAAACAGCTCTGATAATGAAAAACCCGCGTATAAAGCTGACCCAGCCAACAACCATCATAAAAGCTATGACTGCGCTGATAACCGTATGAACATGGTTCACTTCCTCTGCCGTCATGCCCTGCGTATATTGCAATACACCGTTAGTGGCAATCTGGTTTGTTCCAAACATGGATTCCGTCCATGCTCCCATCATTGGCCCTAAAGATAACAGGGCTCCGCCAACCAGGAAGGTCATAATTGTTCCGATGCCGCCCGGCCCCTTAACTCCGTCCTGCATGGTTTTAAGCTGCCGAATAATCCCGATCAGAATGAAGACGATACCGGCAAGATATACAAAACCGCCAAGCAGATAACCCATGGGGTCGTAGATGTCTTCCATGAGTCGAGCTACCATGGCGTCCAGCCCGCCCGCCGATACGCCAGGAGCGTTAAAGCCGGTTTCCTCAGCTGCATCAATGCCTGCTGCTACTGTTTCGTACGCGGCCTCCAGTACAATGGGCAAGGCAAAGAAGGCACCGCCTGCAAGAAATCTTTTTAATGAATCCCAAATTGGTACCTGATTAGGATTTTGGACATGCTCATAAAGCTTGGCTATGCCTAAAACTCCCAGAACCAATCCAAAAAGGTAAGCTGCACCTGTGAAAAGGCCGGGCACCAAATCGGCGCTTTCCATGGTATTTTCAATCACGCCACCTAATGTCGCTGCCGCAAATGCTTGCGTTGGCATCAATATACCGGCTAAGAGAAAAACGCTTAACCAGCTGAACTGTATACTTGAATTGCTATTCCCCATGTTTTTCGCCTTTTAACCTGCCTACATAAATTACAGCATATTAGAATAGTCTGTGCAAATTTCTTTGGTTCGGATTAACGCATGCCGTTGTGATTTTTCGTTTTTCCGGTCTCTCGGTGATTATAAGAAAAAGGCCTGAGAGATCAGGCCTTTATTAATGGTTTGGCATAAACCTGAATCATTGTGTAATTTTACCCTGTGTTCCCTGAATTATCCAGATACCGTTATCGTAGGAAATGGATGAGATTTTTCCGATACCAGTTAAAGAATCACCTACGTCAATCATTTGCATTTCCTCGCTTCCGGCCTTGGCGACCCACGCTCTGCCAGGCTGGGCAGCACGCAATTCCCATTTAGGAGCTGGTTTTGGCGGTGTCCTGGTAACTGCTTTTGAGGAGCCGCCAGTTTCAGGCCTGGTGTTCGAACTGGTTTGTTTGGCTGTCGTTGTTGCTGATCGAGTTTTCTCAAGCTTGTTTTCTAGTTTTGCGACAGTCTTTTTCAAAGAAGCAATTTCCGAGGAAGAAGCTGTTGCCCCAGAACGATTATTAATCTGCTTTGACATTTCATCGAGCCGTGTTTCAAAAGAGTCCAGCCTTCCTGTAATGCTTTCAAGCGTAGCAAGCACTACAGACATATCTGCTTGTGATGTGTTTGCTTCAGTTCCGGGAGCCGCTTTTTTCAAAACATCCTTTGAAGAAGCTTTCATAATCGGAGCCATAACAGTTTCTTTTCCTGATCCTTCTGCTGGAAAAGATGGTAGAGGAGCTTCTTCTTCGATTACTTTTTTGGTTTTACCAGCCAACTGTGGGAGAGGCGTCAAAGGATCTTCTTCTGTTGCCTGTTTTTGTCCGGCACCGGTTTCGGCTTCAGGAAATGCAGCCGGGGCCTGAGCTTGTTGAGAGAAAGGTTTCGGCTGGGGAGGATTGTCTACTTCTGCCGGCAGATTCCTGCGAGGCTGGTATTTTGGCAGATCTTCTGCAGAATCAAGGTTCCCAAGCAAGCCGCTATCAGATTCATCCTGCTTTGGCGCAGAAATTTTTTGATCTTTTTCTTTTGCCGCTCCCTTAAAGATGACCCCATCCCGGGAGCCCGCCATGCCGATGCCTTTTACTGGCTGATCAACAACAGTGGACTCGCCACCTTTGTTTCCGCTTTTTGTGACCTGCATGACGAACATGCCCAAGGCAAGAACTACGCCCAGACCAATTATAATGGTATTAGAATTAAGCTTTTTCTTGGGCTTTGCTGCTAATTCATTAGGATCGAATTCTTCTTCGTCCCATTCATCTTCCTGGTCTTCGCTCTCGTCGAGATAATCCTCAAGGCCTGCATCAGCATCCAT
>CAZJRT010000077.1:0-7780 GCA_964548445.1 uncultured Pseudobdellovibrionaceae bacterium | reverse complement strand
CCTTATATTTCCAGTTCACAGCTATTGCATCACGAGTAACTCCTGGCTCAGGTCCAGTCATCACACGTTCGTCTTCAAGAATTGCATTAAGCAGGGTAGATTTACCAACATTCGGACGGCCTGCTATGGCTATCTTGATAGACTTTTCTTCTTCGATTGGCAGGACTTGCGTTTCAGTAAAATCGTAATTTTCCAGGCCCTCGATATCATCAATATTCTTTATGCCTGCCTCGACATTCTCTAATGTTTCATTTTCGTCATCATCCTCGGGGAAATAAGGCTCCAGCTGCTGATAGATATCCTCAATACCAATGCCATGGGCAGCAGATACAGGCACAGGCTCGCCAAGTCACAACGACCACGCTTCGGCAATTCCCGCCTGAGCAGCTGCTTCGTTTTCGCATTTATTGACGGTGAGGACTACAGGCTTGCCCAGTTTGCGAACCCAGACCGCAAAATGTTCATCGGTTGGTGTGAGACCGCTGCGCCCATCAACCATGAACAATATGGCGTCGGCCTCTTCTAAAGCCCGCTCAGTCTGACGTCGCATCCTGCCCTGCATCGAATCGTCAAATGCCTCTTCCAACCCGGCGGTATCAATAATTCGCAAAGGTTGTCCTAACAGCCAGCCTTCTGACTCTCGCCAATCACGAGTAACTCCCGGTGTATCATCAACAATCGCCAGCTTCTTGCGAGCCAGACGGTTGAACAAGGTGGATTTGCCGACATTAGGCCGGCCAACTATGGCAAGGGTAAAGGTCATATTACTATTTGTAAGCTGTTAAACTGCCGGAATTGGTTAATATATAAAGGGTCTCGCCAGCCACTACCGGTGCTATCGATACGCCTCCACCGCCAACTTTCCAATCTCTGATTAACTCGCCGCTTTCAGGAGCATATTCAGCGACTCTGCCTTCAGAATTGGCAACAATCAACCTGCCTCCAGCCAGCACAGGTAACGTCCATACTGCGTCTTCGTCAAGAGTGTTAAGATCAGTAACCCAGACAATTGATCCTGAGTCCCGGCTGAGCGCCACGAGTTTATTATCAGCTGAAGTAACGAAAACCATATTACCCGCAACCCAGGGGGTCTGAGAACCACTGATTTCACGCTGCCACACACGGCTGCCTGTCCGTTCATCAATAGCAACCATTTTGCCGCTGTAACTGATAGCTATAACCAGTCCATTGTCCATAACCGGAAGACCGGTTATATCGGTCAGACTGGTGAGCCCTCCTCCACCCCGCAGGCTGGACAGATTGTCGGACCATGCAACCGAGCCATTTTCTACCCGAAGTGCAAAAATTTCGCCGGATGAGAATACCGGCACGACAATATTCTGACTGGCAGCAGGACTGGCAGCACCAATCAGGCCTACGCTTTCACCAAGCGCTGCGTGTTCCCAAAGAATTTGGCCGGTCTTGAAATCAAGTGCAAATACACGGTTATCAAGAGTAGTTACAAAAACCCGGTCCCCCATAATTGTAGGGGCGGCACGAGATGGTGTGGGAATTTTAGCCCGCCATACAGCTTCGCCATTGTCAGGGTTTATGGCCAGAAGCTCATCATATCCAGCAGTAACAAATAACAAACCATTAGAATATGCAACGCCGCCACCTATTACAGGGTCATCTTCATCTTTGGCCCTGACGTTCACTTTCCAGATCTTCTTGCCATTATTGATATTAAAAGCTGACAGATTGGAATCAGTATCGAGTGTGAAAGCGCGACCCTCCACTATTATAGGCTGGGCAGTAAGAGGCAGTCTGCCCGTCGCTCCGTGACCTATATCTGTGCGCCACTGTTTTTTCAGCTCTCCCTCAGACAAAGCCAGATTCTGCATGGAATGGCTTGGATACCCGCCTTCCTGGGGCCAGAACTCATTTCGCCATGGTGATGGCGCCACAAACCCGGTTGCAGTCAGAGATGGATCATCCGGTTCAAGTTCTTTTTCCAGTTCGAGAATTGAAACCCGTTCTCCAGGGAGCGGTTTATCTGCTTCTTCAAACAGATCTCCGATAGTGGAACAGGCCCCTGTAACCAGAACCATAGCTAAAATTCCGGTCAGAAAAACAATACGATTCATGCTTATTGTTCTCCAGTTGAAGTTTTTGATTTTACAGCATACACAGATTGCAAAGCCATTGCCCGACTGCGAACAGTAGCAGGAGCCAGATCACTTTCAGCCACTCTGCCAGCTAATTCTGCGGCGCGGGTGTAATCCCGGTCAAGATGCGCATAAGCCAAAGCGGTCTGGATAAGAGCATGCCAGTGCCATGCCCCTTCCGAATCGTCTGTCAACGGTTTGAGTAAACTGATTACATTTTCGCTCGATACCGGGCTTGTTTCATTAATTTCATTTTCCTGCATAAGTCTCGCCTTCATCAACAGGCCATACTCACGCAAATCATCAGGCATTCTGGAATCGTCTGCAATTTTGGCAAAAGCTTCCAGCGCTTCCTGAGGCCGACCCTCTTCGATATACGATCCGGCAGCCAGCAACATTGCAACTCCGCGATGCCCGGCCCGCAATTCGCCGCTTACTGCTTCCAGCTGTTCAGGAACATCTTCCGCTTCCAGAGCGCCGAGAACAACCGACGTATCCGCTTTATTGCTGTAACTATCCCATGTACGGTACGCACTGGATACAGCGGTAGCCAGTACAATTGCCACAGCGCATCCAATAATAAAAGTGCCGTTTTCCTTCCAGAAACCGACAACCCTGTCCTGTTTTAACGCTTCATCGACTTCTCTGAAAACATCAGTCATTTTAATCTTCCAATTATTTTCCCGAAGGCCTCATCTTAACCAAAATTACATGGAAGACCAGTCCAACTTTTTCACTAGCGATTAAAATGGTATATTAAACTTATGTCATCTCAAATCATAGACTATCCCGAACTTCAGCAGATTTGCGGTTTTTCCAATGCCCAATTTAAAAAGCTGGATGGATTATTTTGTCTGGCGGCTTCATATAAAGTGCTAAATTTTCGCTCGGTAGATTGTGACTTTGAAGAAGGGGTCGCCAGTTTTACCTTTAGCAAAAGCGAACATCACGCGCCTTACCTGACTTTTGTTATTCGTCGGCAAGGGTCTCGAAAAGTTATGTATGAATTATATAAGGAGAAATCGGGACGCTTATTCAAAAGCGGGATTTTTGAGCGGGTTTTTGAGCGCCTGCGCGAAGAGATTTACGAAGTTACTCCTAACAGGGAATAGCAACCTGCCCGAATTTCCTATATTGTTTTTTTCGGCGGCATAAATGCGTTTAATCAACGGCTGAAGATTCATGAAAAAAATTAAGGTCAACAATCCTCTGGTTGAAATAGACGGTGACGAGATGGCAAGGATCATGTGGAAGATGATCCGGGAACAGCTGATCCTGCCTTTTATAGATGTAGATTTGAAATATTTCGATCTCTCCATTGAAAACCGGGACGCTACCGGGGATCAGGTTACGGTCGATGCTGCAAACGCCATCAGACGCTATGGGGTGGGTGTTAAATGCGCGACCATTACTCCCGACGAGGCAAGGGTTAGAGAATTCGACCTGAAAAAAATGTGGAAGTCACCTAACGGGACAATCCGCAATATTCTGGGCGGAACCGTCTTCCGTGAACCTATAATCTGTAAAAATATTCCGCGATTTCTCCCAGGCTGGGAAAAACCGATAGTCGTAGGGAGACATGCATTCGGCGATCAATACAAGGCAACCGATTTCAAGGTTCCCGGCCCCGGACGGCTCACCATGCGCTTTGAGCCTGAAGATGGCGGGGAAGTTCAGGAACTGGAAGTTTTTAATTTTCCTTCCTCCGGCATTGCTCTTGGTATGTATAATCTCGATGAATCAATACGAGGCTTTGCCCGCTCCTGCTTCAATTACGGATTACAACGCGGTTATCCCGTTTATCTGTCGACCAAGAATACTATTCTGAAAGCCTATGATGGGCGGTTCATGGAGCTTTTTCAGGAAATTTACGACTGTGAATTCAAAGCAGGATTTGAAGCGAGAAACCTGTGGTATGAACATCGTCTGATTGATGACATGGTGGCACAGGCAGTCAAGTCACGAGGCGGCTTTATCTGGGCCTGTAAAAATTATGATGGCGATGTGCAATCAGATATAGTCGCTCAGGGCTTCGGATCACTCGGCCTTATGACCTCTGTTCTGCTTACGCCAGACGGGCAATGTGTGGAGGCAGAAGCAGCGCACGGGACGGTTACCAGACATTATAGACGATGGCAGAATGGCGAGAAAACCTCAACTAATCCAATAGCTTCCATTTTCGCATGGACCAGTGCCTTACGGTACCGGGCCAGATTTGATGATAATGATGCTCTGGAAAACTTCGCCTCTCTTCTGGAACAGGCCTGTACTGAAACGGTTGAATCAGGATATATGACCAAAGATCTTGCCTTGCTTTTTGAAACCGAACAAGAATGGTTAACGACAGAGGAATTCATTAAAATGATCACTCTCAGGCTTGAAAGTTATATGGAGAAGCTGGTTTGAAGCTTAATGCCGCAAAACTGATATCATTAATATCGCTAGTCACTGTCATATCTTTTCCTTCATATGCAGAGGAAGCCGGTGTATATGACAAAAATTACATTGGCGAGATGCGCATACACAAAGCCACCAGCGAAGATACTTTCATCGAGTTGGCCAGAGAAAACAATCTTGGTTACGTCGAAATGAGAGCGGCCAATCCGGGCATTGACCCATGGCTTCCCGGCACGGGCACAAGGATTGTCATACCTTCGCAGCATTTGCTTCCTGATGCTCCCGGAGAAGGCATCGTCATCAATCTTCCTGAAATGCGGCTATTCTTTTATCCTGAAGATGGCAGTACGCCTGAGGCTTTTTCTATAGGCATAGGACGTGAAGGTTTTGGCACGCCGCAAGGCCGGACCAAAATCATCAACAAGAAAGAAGACCCGGTATGGCGCCCAACGAAGCGGATGCTGGAAGAAGATCCGGAACTTCCGGAAATTGTTCAACCTGGACCGGAAAATCCACTGGGCACCCACGCCCTTTATCTTGGCTGGCCGCAATACCGCATTCATGGAACCAATAAACCATATGGCATCGGCAGAAGAGTCAGTAGCGGGTGCATACGTCTTTATCCTGAAGGTATAGTCAAACTTTTTGACAAGGTTAATAAAGGTATGCCGGTAACAGTTGTCGATCAGCCTGTAAAGACTGCATGGATTGACAACACCTTGTATCTGGAAGCTCACCCGACTATCAAGCAGGCCGATCAGGTGGAAATAGATGGATATATCGCCACATACCGGCTGGAAGAAGACGATCTACGTCATATACTGCACGCTGCCGGAGAGCATGTTGATGATTTGAACTGGTCTGCTATTCGAAAAGCTGTTCGAGAACGCCGCGGATACCCCGTTGCAATCGGAAAAAAATCTGAAAGAATTCAGCAAAGCATTATTACACAAGAAGCCGAAGCCGAAGAAGAAACGGCTCTCAATTGAAGTAGGCAAGCGCCAGAATGCTGTATATGCCTGGCACATATACTGGTGCCCAGAGCAATAATCTCCTTAAAGGCCTTTTGACGAAAAGATATCCGATACTGATTAAAAACCCGGCTAGCCATGCCCATAGAGTTCCCCCGAAAAACGAAAGGAAAAAAGCTCCCTGAGTTTCTTCTGGCAATTCGGCAGGCAGGTTACCCGTAAAAAAGGCAATATAAAAAACCAGTCCGAAAGTAAAAAATCCTAAAATATTTACCAGGACAAGCCAGATGAAGTCTGTCAGCTTGGGCATGAGCAAATCCTTTTTCCTACGATAACCAATCAATCAGTTTTATATTGTAAAAAAAGACTGCCTGAGAAGATCAGACAGTCTTTTTAAAAACAAGATCAAATCTTACTTGACTTGACGAGCGTGGAAAACTTGCTCAACTTCAGGTGTACCAACGGTACGTTCTTGTGCATAAGGAGCTTCATCCTTGTAGCCTTTTCCTTCTGAAGAGCAGGCAGCCAGACCAGCAACCAGACCAAGAGCACAAACTAATGCCAGAAGTTTTTTCATGTTATCTTCCTCTTTATTTAAAGTTTAAATCTGCAGACTAAACAAGCTCTGTTTTTTTGAGAGCAATCCGGATTTATATATCCACTAGTGAAACTTTCCGGACAATATTTTGCAAGCTATTTTTTAAAATTCCGTCTAAATAATTACTTGATTTAACAGAAAAACAACACCTTGTCAGGTCCGCTTGTTCCTGCGCACTCTCTCAAAGTATGCATCTATACCATTTTTTACAGACTTAATGATTTTCTTTCTATAGTCATAATTGCACAGCATTTTTGCCTCCTGTGCGTTGGACATAAAGCCTATCTCAACAAGAACCGATGGTATGTCCGGCGCCTTTAAAACAGCAAATCCTGCTGAACGGTGCGGGTTTGGAAGCATTCTTGCGCCGCTTCTAGCTATTTCATCCTTTAATGTATTGGCAAAAAACTTGGACTGATTCATGGTATCGTTAAGCAGCAGATCGGTGAGAATTATTGCTACATCCTTGTCCTCCCCGCTTAAGTCCATGCCTATTAGATCAGCCCGGTTTTCCCGTTCCGCCAGTTTGGCAGTCTGCGCATCAGAAGCTTTTTTCGAAAGGGTATAAACCGAAGCTCCTCTGACGCTGGAATTGTCTATTGAGTCCGCGTGAATTGAAACGAACAGATCTGCTTCACTGCTACGAGCAATTTCCACTCTTTCATAAAGCTTTAGATATCTATCATTTTCACGGGTCAGCTTCACCCGATATTGTCCAGTTGCCAGCAATTGACGCTGCAATTCCTTGGCAGCTGCCAGCGTAATGTTTTTTTCATAGATTTTCCCCGGCCCTACTGCACCGGGATCTTTGCCTCCATGCCCTGGATCGATAACTATCAGAGGTTTTTCCTGAACCGGCTTTTTAGGGATCACGCCGGGAGCTACTGAAGCACTCGAGGCAACCTCGTGAACCGGATTTTTGTATGTTTCGCCAGTATCCAATGTTCCATTAATACGCCCCTTCTGGGCCAGAAAAACGGATTCTGATACCTGGGAATAATCGATCACCAGTCTATTGGGCAATCCGCCAGAGCTTTTAAGTACGAAAGCAGACTGAATTGCAGCAGGATTAGTCAGATCAAAAACTATTCTTGAAACCCCTGACCGCAAATTCCCCTGACGTATACCGGATATAGCGGAGACATCCGGCTTGTTAACAGCTCCGGCCTTCCATTCGAAATTTGGAAGATCAACAACCAGCCGATAGGGGTTTGAAAGTACAAAAGCTCTGAAATCAGCCGGATCGCTAAGCTCAAGTACCATCCGAACCTTATCCGGATGCAGGCCAAATCGGACCTGGTTAACACTAAAAGCCCGGGCGATACCAGGGACAGAAAGAATTGCCACTAACAGAATCAAGGCAATTATGCGATATAAAATCTTTTTCATGCTTTTGGGAAACCTTCCTCCCCTCAGTTACTTATTAGCATAACAGAATGTATCTTGAGAATAACCCCTCAGCGCTTTATACAGCAAAAAAATTTGGTATGGACGACTCGAAGCCTGAAGCCCCCAAACTCACAAGCCCCGGTTTAACTCGCTTGAAAGCGTTAAAAAGATGACAAACAAGCCAGATAATTAGCTTCTTTTTTACCTGCTTGATTTTTCCAGTTGTTACTTTCAGATTAAGCGTATAATGTGCGCTCTAGCGACACGTTGTAGCTTTAGCAATAATGACTAGCAGTATACCGGGTTTCGTGAGCTGC
>CAZJRT010000076.1:0-7808 GCA_964548445.1 uncultured Pseudobdellovibrionaceae bacterium | reverse complement strand
CGAAGGATGTGCGTGAAGCTCTTGATCTGGCCATTTCCCGCATCACAGCTTTTCACGAAAAGCAATTGCCCTCTGACATTGATTATGTGGATGAAACCGGCTCTCGTCTTATCGGGCGATGGAACGCAGTTGACGCCGCCGGAATTTATGTGCCGGGCGGTTTGGCGACATACCCCAGCACGTTATACATGAACGCGATCCCGGCAAAAGTCGCCGGGGTAAAAAGAATTGCCATGACTGTTCCCACACCTGACGGTGAGATCAACCCGGTACTGATGGCCGCAGCCAGGGCTTGCGGTATAAACGAAATTTACCGCGTTGGCGGAGCGCAGGCTGTTGCCGCCCTTGCCTATGGCACTGATACAATCGCCCCGGTCGACATGATTTGCGGCCCCGGCAATGCATATGTAGCAGAGGCCCAGCGGCAGGTTTTTGGCCGGGTTGGCATCGGTCTTGTTGCCGGTCCGTCGGAAATTCTGGTGGTGGCCGATAAATGGAATGATCCGGCAATAATAGCCATGGATTTGTTATCGCAGGCAGAGCATGACCGAAGCGCCCAGTCGCTCCTGATTACTGATGATGCGGACTTTGCACAATCTGTGGAAAAGCATGTGGAACAACATTTAAAAACATTGCCAAAACAAGATATTGCACAGGAAAGCTGGAGCAATTTCGGAAGTGTTATAACTGTGGAAAATCTGCTTGTTCAGGCCCCTGCCCTGATTGACGAGCTTGCGCCGGAACACCTGGAGCTGGCGATTGAAGAGCCAAAAGAATTATTTGATAAAATCCGTCACACTGGATCTGTTTTCGCCGGAAGATTAACCGCTGAAGCCATAGGCGATTACGCAGGCGGCCCTAACCACGTACTGCCGACCGAGCGCCGGGCTAAATTTCAGTCCGGCCTTAACGTCCTCAACTTTATGAAACGAGTTACATACCAGGAGGCCAGCGTGGACGGACTTAAAATGTTCGGCCCGGCGACTGTTACTCTTGCAAGGGCCGAAGGCCTGGAGGCCCATGCCTTGTCTGTCGAAATGCGGCTTGATAAACTCAATTGTAATCTTAGTGAAAAAACCTGACAATTTCGCTGAAATGGTTAGCGACAGGGCATCATCATGGAAAAAATAAAGCGACCATCTATAACAAAAACTTTTACCGAAGTCGCAAGGGGGATTTTTGAATACATGTCTTTGCAAGCCACCCTGCCTCTGGCGAAGGCTCTGGCCAAGGAAGGCACGGGCCAACCGGTGCTCGTTCTTCCAGGGTTTGGCCTTGATGACAACAATACCAGACAGTTACGTGAATTTCTTGATGATAAGAATAATTGTGCTTATGGCTGGGGTAACGGTAAAAATCTAAGGTTCAATGCTTCAACGGCAGAACGTCTCATTAAACTTATTGATGAGATTCGCAAGGAACACGATGGCGCAAAAATTAATCTTGTTGGCCACAGTCTGGGCGGCATTCTGGCACGGGAAATGGCCCGCGACATGCCCGGGAAAATCAATCAGGTAATCACTATGGGCAGCCCCTTTGGTTGTCTGCCCCATAGAAAATCCACCATGTTTTTACTTCGTAATATTATTGGACTGTTTAATTCCGGAATGGGCCCAATTTTTAAAAGTGAAAAAATTGCCAAACAGTTACTATCTCCGCCACCTGTGCCAACAACATCAATTTATTCCCGTGATGATGGAGTGGTTAACTGGAGGACATGCTCAAACCCGCTGACAAAAACCACTGAAAACATTGAGGTAAAGGGCAGCCATCTGGGCTTGGTCTTTAATCCTGTTGTCATGTTCGTGATTGCTGACCGACTGGCCCAGCCTCAGGGATCATGGGAGCCGTTCGCAACAGAAAAATATTTCAGTCTAGGGGTTTCCGACACTTTCAGTTCCGAATGTTTGCTCCAGAAACGTCAGAAAGAAAAGGACCACTATCCATTCTTTTCTCGCTAGCCTGAATGATAGCCATGGACATTTTTTACCTTGAAAAGATTACAATTGTCGGGATCGACGAGGAAAGCGCCCCGCGTTCGCCTTGCGAGGATTTGCGGGTACTTCTGCGTGATCTGACAGAAAGCCGGAACCACTTCAAGCCCGCAGAATGCGATGACGGTCCATTTTCACTGACAATGGATATTGTCGAGAACCGTTTGGCGTTTCATCTGAAAAATTGTTCGGGAGGAAATCTCCCTGCCCTTTATATCTCGTTCAATCCTTACCGCAAGCTGATTTCGGATTACTATCTTCTTTGCGACAGCTATGTCGATGCCCGCGAAAACTCCGGCCCATCGCGGCTTGAGGCAATAGATATGGGCCGCCGCGCCCTGCACAACGAGGGAGCCAATTTGCTGCTGGACAGGTTAGCTCACCGGATTGAAATGGATTTACCGACAGCTCGCAGGTTGTTTACGATCATGTGTGTATTACACGGCAGGCGTTGATAGCTATACAAATCCGGTTTGCATTCAGCTTTGCAGAAGAGTATAAGAGTTTCAATCATTTTGTGGAAACAAGAGAAAACAGTAGTTTATGGCTAAAGAAGATCTTCTCGAATTCAAAGGCGTTGTAACTGAAGTGTTGCCCAATGCTATGTTCCGGGTAACTCTTGAAAACGACCACGAAATACTTGCCCACACCGCTGGCAAAATGCGCAAGAACCGCATTCGGGTTCTGGCAGGAGATACCGTAGTCGTTGAGATGACACCCTATGACCTGACCAAAGGCCGGATCGTATTCCGGGAGAAATAAGAGCAGGACTATCAGGTTTATCCATGCAAATCCTCAAGTCCTCGGAAACCCTTGTTCTCGCTTCCGGATCCCCCCGGCGTATTGAGCTTCTAAAACAGATCGGAATTTTTCCCGATAACGTCGTTCCAGCAGATATCGATGAAACACAGTTAAAGGACGAGCTGCCCCGCGATCTCGCATTGCGGCTGGCGCAAAATAAAGCCAAAGAGGTTGAACAACCTCCAGGTGCTTTTATTCTGGCGGCCGATACTGTAGTTGCCTGCGGAAGGCGGGTTGTACCAAAAGCAGAAAGTGAAGATCAGGCCCGCTCATGCCTTTCAATGCTTTCAGGACGCAGACACAAGGTATATGGCGGTATCGCTCTTCTTACACCTGAAGGGAAGATGGTATCGCGCCTCGTGCAAACCACAGTCCAATTCAAACGTCTAAGCAGGCAGGAAACCGAAGGCTATATTTCTTCCGGCGACTGGAGCGGCAAGGCAGGCGGATACGGAATTCAGGGACTGGCAGGAACATTTGTAAAATCCATACAAGGGTCTTATACAAATGTGGTAGGCTTATGTCTTTATAATACATGGCAAATGCTTTCCGGTACCGGGTATTTTAAGTAATCAGGTGATGATCGAATTGGAAATCCTAATAGATGAAATGGATGGAAGTCTTTGGGTCGCAGCTCTCGACAAGAAGGGCCGACTTGAAGGACTTGAGATAGATCCGGAAATTGAAGAAGTCAGGTCAGGCTCGATCTATCAGGCAAAAGTAAAACGGATAGATGCTTCTCTCGATGCCGCTTTTCTGGATCTGGATGGCGATAATACCGGCATATTGTTTAATAATGATCTGCGAATGGAACAAGATGGCAAAGTCGCCAAAGGCGGCGAAAAGCCCATCGGCAAGGTTCTGACACCGGGTCAGATGGTAACTGTTCAGGCAAAAAGCGGCTACGTACCGGGAGGCTCAGACGACAAATTGCCGCTGGAGCAGAAATCGCCACACATGAGCATGAATATCACCTTGCCCGGACGCTATCTGATTTACGCTCCGCTAATGCAGGAAAATCAGGTTTCACAACGGATCAGGGATAAAGACACCCGTCGTCAGCTACTTGATATGATGAGCTCGCTGGAGGACATGAACGGGGGCATACTCCGTTCTGCCGCCCTTAATACCCAGACCGACGTGCTGGCCCGCGAAGGGCGCATCCTGCGGGAAATGTGGAAAAGAATACAGCAATTTCTGGAAGGAGATTCTCCTCAACTTATCATGCTGGGTCCCAATGCCATCCAGCGTACTTTAAGCGACCATTCGGCAAAAGTTGTTTCAACCATCGAAGTAGTGACCATGGAACAATTCGAGGCAGTTGAAGAATGGTGCGAATTGTTTGGACCGGATCTTGTTACAAAAATCAGTCCTATCGAGCTTGAAAATCCTTATGCCGATTTAAGTCTGTTTTATTACCGCGACATTATGGAACAGATCGAAAAGATGTTTCAGCCTTCTGCTACCCTGCCTGATGGCGGAAATATTATAATTGAGCATACATCAGCACTAACCGTCATTGATCTTAATCGAGGCTTGGGCAAAGGCAGCAATCTGGCAATAAATCTCGAAGCTGCCGCTGAAATCGCCCGCCATTTGAGAGTACGCAATATAGGCGGGATAATAATCGTGGATTTCCTGAAGCTAAAAACAAAAAAAGACGAAGGAATTTTAATTGCCGAACTGGAAAAATACTTCAATGAAGATCCGTGCACAGTTCAGATCCATGGCATGACATCCCTTGGACTGATGGAGATATCACGGGCGCGGCGAACACCTTCATTGATAGAAAGAGTGACTTAGAAAATTGAAACTTTTTTTATAAGATTACTGGACAGATTTGCGGCTTTCTTTTATAAGCCGTATTATTGTTTTTTGAAGTGTGCCCAGATAGCTCAGTTGGTAGAGCAGGGGACTGAAAATCCCCGTGTCGGTGGTTCGAATCCGCCTCTGGGCACCATCTTATCAGCGCTGAAAAACATACGGCAATAGAGGATAAAATAGAGTTAGATCAGGCTCTAAACATTTTGAAAGTATCCCCATGCCCTGCAGCTGCTTACGAGGGCAAAGATTTTATCTGCGCTTTTTCCAATGATGCTTATGATAAATTGACCGGCTTGCCTTCCGTTGGCAAGTCTTTAAGGGAATCCCTGCCGAGTATCAAGAACCAATATGCCAGAGACTTGTTCGAAAAAGCATACAAGGAACAAAAACAATTTATTCTCAAATCTGTAGAAACCAGCATTTCTGAAGAAGGTGCCTCGGTATATTACGACTTGCGTGTCAAACCCTGGCTGGATGGCGCCGGAAACGTTATCGGTATCATAGGTTTCTGGCATGATGTTACTGAACAAAAAAATTATGAACAATCATTAATGGAAAGCCAGAAACGTTTTACCCGGATGGCAGAAGGTAAAGGTGACGGCTTTTGGGAATGGGACCATAAATCGGGAATCATTTTCTGGAACAAGCGCTGCTATGAGCAGTTTGGCATGGATCCTCAACAAATTGTCAGACCCGAGGATTTCTTTAATCATGTACATCCGGACGACCTCCCGGAAGTAAAAAAAATCATCCAGAAGCATTTTGAGGAATGCACCGATTTCATTATCGAATTTCGGGGCATTAATGAAATAACCGGGGATTATCGCTGGTATTTAACTCAGGCAAAAACTGAATTTGACGAAAACGGGGATCCGGTCGTCACTTCCGGAATGCGCACGGATATTACTGATCTTGTCCTTGCAAGAAGAGCCCTTGCTGAAAGTGAAGAGAGATTTCGTCTTACATTTGAACTAGCAGGGATTGGCATTGCCAATCTGGCAATCGATGGCAGATGGTTACGTGTAAATGACCAGCTTTGCGAGGTTACCGGTTATAGCCATGAAGAAATGTTGAATATGACTTACATGGAAATGACCTGCGCTTCAGATCTTCCGGAAAACATTCGACTATTTGATGGTCTGGTTACCGGTAAAATTCCTCATTACCGTATGGAAAAGCGGTATAAACACAAAGATGGTCACTATATATGGGTAAGTCTTAATGCGACTATAGTCAGGGATGAAAATGCAAAACCCCTCTACGTAATTGCCGCAATTGAAGATATCTCCGAACGCAAACTCTATGAAAAGCACCTTCTGGAGGAGAATGAGCGCAAGAACCAGTTTCTTGCAACACTGGCGCATGAACTCCGTAATCCGCTAACTCCTATCATGAATACATTGCACATGGTAGATAACGTTAAACTGAGCCCAGAGAAAAAAGGATACTTACTTGATATTGCCAAGACCAGTATGGATAACCTCACCCATTTGATTGACGATCTCCTCGATATTACCCGGATTAATAAAGGCAAGATTAAGCTTGAAAAAGAGCCTGTTGTTATTCAGAAAGCGATCCAGAGCGCAATTTATGAAACGCAAGACTTATTTACGGAGAAAATGCATCAGCTAATATATTCGGAAGATCATGACACAATCATTGCCGAAGCAGACAGAGTGCGATTAATTCAGGTTTTTTCTAATATTTTAAACAATGCTGCCAAATACACCCCCCCGGAAGGCACTATTAAAATTCATGTTGGCAGGCAGGATGATTTCGTTACTGTCTCGATAGAGGATAACGGACCAGGCATCCCGGAAGACATGCTTGGTAGAATCTTTGATATTTTCACTCAGGTTGAACAACCTTTTGAACGCTCGGAAGGCGGGCTTGGAATTGGCTTATCACTGGTTAAAGAAATCATTAGCTTGCATGATGGACGCATTGAAGCTGAAAACCTTGCAAAAGGATCTAGATTCATTGTGAAATTACCTGTGATGAATGCTGATGATTAAGACTCTCATAGTTGATGACAATGAAAAAATCGCCAAAAGCACAGCAATGGCTTTTGAAGTGTTGGGCTGTGAAACTGCCATAAGTATGGATTCCCTGAAGGCCCCCTCCATCGCCGAAGATTTTTGCCCCGATATCATCGTTCTTGATATAGGAATGCCAGGAAAAAATGGATATGAACTTTGCCGGGATTTGAGACAAAATGGTTTTCAGAATACCCTGATCATTGCTCATACAGGATGGGGCAGCAAGAATGATAGGGAAAGAGCCAGGGAAGCGGGTTTTGACGATGTCCTTACCAAACCTGTAAAGCTGGATGAATTTCAGCGTCAGATAGACACCCTCCAGGATAACCCGGTTAAATAAAAGCGGTAATTACGGTCGGTTACCTGACCGGAAGCCTTGCATACTCCAGTATTTTTTTCGATACTGGCTTAATGTAGTTATCTATTACGAAAAAATGCAGGAAAATTCCGTTAGTCAGAAAAAAATTTATAGCCTCAACCAGTTCAGTATTCTGGTTGTTGAGGATTATTCTTTCATGGCTAACCTGCTTAGCTCTATGTTACGGGAGTTCGGCGTAGGCAGGATCCTGATGGCCGAAAGCGGTAATGACGCTATTAAACTCATGCAGCGTACAAACGCAGATGCAGGCTCCAGAGATACTATCGATCTTGCCCTGATTGACTGGCTGATGCCGGATGGAAATGGAATGGACACTATTGCCTGGATCAGAAATCATAAAAAAGATTCAATCCGTTTTCTGCCTACCATTCTGGTTAGCGCCTATACCAGTGAAGCTGTTGTAACCGCCGGAAGAGATAACGGCTTTAACGAAGTGCTCGTAAAACCTGTTGCTGCAGAAAATCTTGCTGCCCGTATTTTACATGTGATTGATCACCCCCGCCCTTTCGTCAAAGTACCGGACTTCTTCGGCCCCGAAAGGCGCCGCCAGGAAAAACCTGTCCCGGGAGGCGAGGAAAGACGTCATACTAGTACTGAACAAATCAAGGTTAACCATGAACGAATCTGACCCGGAAGATAAAAAAACAGATAAGGAAATTGAGGTCTACCACCGCGTCAACCGGCTCAAGATCAAGGCGGGAGGCACTACTGATGGAGGCACTGGTCGCCTTGACAAAAACTCTGTAGACCGGGCCCAGACAGTTATTGAGA
>CAZJRT010000075.1:0-7816 GCA_964548445.1 uncultured Pseudobdellovibrionaceae bacterium | reverse complement strand
CGAGGTTACGTTTGAGAATTTTGACAAATGCAATCTCAAAGACAAGACACCCCTACCATGTGAGTTGTGCTGTGTAATGACCGCATACTACCAGCGACTGATTTCTCGTTCTAAAGAACGTTGCAATCGCTCTCTGCTGGAAGCTGAAAAGTTTGGTGTTCATTTCGACGAAGGCTGCAAGCGAATCGTTTTGCAAAGACTTGAAGGACCGAACTGTTTCATCGGTATTTTTTCTTTCAGTGAAAAAACTGAAGAATATGTCATTGGAAACAATGGAAAAACCAAGGAATGGGTATCAGTTTTACAAAGTGGGGATTATCAGATTGGTCAGCTTGATTTTCCCGAAAAAAGGGTTGATTATAGAAACTTCGATTTGAAGCCCTTCACCGCCACAATGCTAATAGAAACAACAAAATAAGTAATGGAAAATCCTAATCACTTCATCTGTATTCACTGTCACTTCTACCAGCCTCCAAGGGAAAATCCCTGGCTGGAAGAAATCGAGTTTCAGGATTCCGCCTATCCTTTTCATGACTGGAATGAGCGCATCTCGTCCGAGTGCTATGAACCCAATGGCCTGTCGCGCATTATGGACCGGGAGGGCTGGGTCACAAGACTGGTAAACAACTATTCAAAGATAAGCTTTAACTTCGGCCCTACCCTGCTTTCATGGCTGGAGCATAAAGATCCCACTGTATATGAAGCTGTACTGGAAGGAGATCGCCTGAGCCGCGAGCGATATGGCGGCCACGGATCCGCCATAGCCCAGGTTTATAACCACATGATCATGCCCCTTGCCAATCGAAGAGATAAGGAAACGCAGGTAAAATGGGGCATTTATGATTTCGAACGCCGCTTTGGCCGCTCGCCGGAATCAATGTGGCTGGCAGAAACAGCCGTAGATACGGAAACATTGGAAATACTGGCCGATCACGGAATGCAATATGTCATACTTGCCCCCAGACAGGCCAAGGCAGTTCGCAGTCTGGCCAAGGACGGGCAATGGCGGGATATTGTAAATGAAGACGTGGATCCAAAGATCCCTTACCTTTGCAAACTGCCCTCCGGTAAAACTATCGTCCTGTTCTTCTATGACGGTCCTATATCAAAAGGCGTTGCTTTCGAAGGTCTGCTGCACAATGGTGAAAAGCTGGCAAACCGCCTGATGTCCGGATTCGGCAATGGAGATACCGAAGGCAACCAGCTACTTCACATTGCTACTGACGGTGAGAC
Source organism: uncultured Pseudobdellovibrionaceae bacterium (assembly GCA_964548445.1). Classification (GTDB taxonomy): domain Bacteria; phylum Pseudomonadota; class Alphaproteobacteria; order Micavibrionales; family Micavibrionaceae; genus RZZS01. The sequence continues at coordinate 6,583 of CAZJRT010000075.1, read as the reverse complement.
TTATGGCCACCATCATCATAAAGGTGATATGGCGCTGGCTTATGCCCTGGATTACATAGAAACTAACGAACTGGCTACTGTAACTAACTATGGGCAATATCTCGAGCATAATGAGCCGATGATGGAAGCCCGGATACATGATGACTCCTCATGGAGCTGCGTTCATGGCGTGGAGCGCTGGCGCAGCGACTGTGGTTGTAGCAGTGGCGGCTATCCTCACTGGAACCAGCAGTGGCGTGCGCCGTTACGTGATGCTCTGGATATGCTTCGTGACAATCTGAACGAAGCATATGTCAAGTATATGAAAGACATCACCAAAAAAGATCCCTGGGATATTCGTAATGATTATTTAAGCGTTATCTCGAACCGCTCTGACAAAATCAGAAGGGATTTTATTCGCAAATGGATTACTGAAGAAAACTTCCTGAAAAAGCATCAGGAAGAACACTTGTGGAAAGCACTGGAAGTTCAGCGTCACCTGTTACTGATGTATACAAGCTGCGCCTGGTTTTTTGATGAAGTTTCCGGCATTGAAACAGTTCAGAATCTCAAATATGCAAGCCGGGCTATCGAACTTGGCAATGATACATTCGGCTATGATCTTGAAGAAAAGTTTCTGAAAATGCTGGAAAAGGCACCCAGCAACCTCCACGACCTTGGTAATGGCCGCAAGGCATACGAACGCTATGTCGTCCCGGCCCACGTGGATTTTCTAAAATCCGCCGCTCACTTTGCGGTAATGGCCCTGTTCTCCGAGAAAGAAGCCACTGGAGAAATCTACTGCTTCGATTTTAAAACATATGATTTCCAGCGATCCTTTTCCGGAAAAACCCAACTCTTATGCGCTGATATGGAGATCATTTCCAGGGTCACGAGAGCGAGCGAACGTATTGAATTTTGTGTTGTTCATATGGGCGATCACAATATCAACGTCGGTGTACGCCCTTTCATAGACGATGAAAATTACAAGAACCTCAAGGAAGAGTTCTTCACTGCCTTCGAACATGGAGATCTGGCTCAGACTGTGCGCCTGCTTGAAAAACACTTCCAGGAACAGCTTTATTCATTGAGAGACCTGTTCAAGGATCAGCAAAAAGAAGCTCTTGATGTTGTATTGAACCAAACGTTGAAAGCTATCGAAAGTCAGTTCGGCGATATCTACAAGCAGCACTATCCGATTATGTGCTACTTATCCAACCTTCGGGTCAGCTTTCCTTCATTATTCCGCCATATCGCTGAATACGTCCAAAACAGCCAGATCAAGCGGGCTCTGACCCAGACAGAAGTTTCTATAGACATGATCCGGGACCACGTAGAAGAAGCCCGGGAATGGGAAATTCATCTCGATAAATACGGAATTCAAAAAAGCTATATAGAGGCACTGGAGCGTCTGTTTGAAGCCTGCCAGCAAAAACCTTCCGATCTTGTAGCGCTTAGACACTTCCACAGTCTGGTGGAATCTTTAAGAATAATGCTGTTCGAAGTTGATATTGGCAAGATACAGAACGATTTTTATCTTTGGTATCATCGAGAGAGAGACAATGATTTCGCACAACGCAAGGAATGGCAGGAATTAACAGCCAACATAGCAGACGTATTGAAGGTGCGACTATCTTTATAACAGGAACAGCATGGCAAGAAGCAGCGAGCTCCCAAAAATAAATGCGACTTACCGGGTCCAGCTTACGAAGGACTATACACTCCGGGATCTGGCTGCTGATGTTGATTACATTCATTCGCTAGGTGTAAGCCATATTTACCTTTCTCCCATCCTCGAATCTGCCAGCGGCAGTAATCACGGTTATGATGCGACAAATCCATTTGAGATCAGCAAAGAACGCGGCGGGGAAGACGCTCTGGCTGAACTCGACTGGCGATTAAGAAAGCTTAAACCATCAATGGGAATGATCCTGGATATCGTACCCAATCATATGGCCGCCATCGGAGAGAATGTTCTCTGGTACGATGTATTAAAAAAAGGAGCTTCTTCTCATTACTGGAAGGTATTCGACATCAAGGTTGGCCGTAAGGAAAAAATTGATCTGCCGGTACTTGGCGATACTCTGGCCGCAATACTTGAGCGGGAAGAGATCAAGATTGCTCATCACCCCGAACGAGGTTGGGAAGCTCATTATTACGACAAATTCTTTCCAGTTAGCAAGGAAACTGAAAAACGCTGCCACACCAGCATGAGCACACATGAAGTTGCCGCCGTACTGGAAGCACAGCATTACCGGCTGGTTTGCTGGAAAGAGATATTCCACAAAATTGACTATCGCCGATTTTTTGATATTTCCGGACTTATTGGAGTTCGCATGGAAGATCCGGCAGTATTCGAAATGATTCATCGCAAGGTACTGGAAATCAAAAACAAGTATCCTTCCTTTACAGGTGTACGAGTAGATCATGTAGACGGGATGAAGTTTCCCGGCCAGTATCTAAAGCGTCTTGAGCAGGAAATACCGCTGGTTTGGGTAGAAAAAATTCTCATGCCTTTCGAGGACCTCCCGCCAGGCTGGCCCGTCGCCGGCACTACAGGATACGAATTTACTGCAAAGCTCAATGAACTGCTCGTATCGAAAAGCGGATTTAAGTCGATTGAGAACTTCTGGCACAAAGAAACCAGACTGCCATGGAAAAATTTTCAGGATTGTGTGCATGCCAGCAAGAAAGAAGTATTGAAGCGTCAGTTCCAGCCGGAGCTGGCCCGCCTTTCCGCTCATGGAGAAACTCCGGAATTCTGGGTCGAGGCCAGTGCAGCTATGCCTGTATATCGCACTTATGTAAGCCCGGGCGACTATTCGGAACAAGATGAAGTCTACATAAACGGCGTGGCGGAGCGTATAGGTGATGATACAGTTCTGGCTCGCCTGACCCCGAGAGATCCCAAAAACCTTGATACTCTCATTTCCTGGCAGCAACTAACCAGCCCGGCAATGGCCAAGGGCCTCGAAGATACAGCCCACTACCGTTATACTCCGCTCTGTGCCTTGAATGAAGTTGGTTGCGAAGTCGAGATTCCCGAATCAAAAGGAAAAAAAGAATTCTATGACTGGATGAATGACCGTAACTGGCGCTGGCCCTTATCCATGAATGCGCTATCGACCCATGATACGAAAAGAAGCGCGGATGTGCGGGCACGTCTTATGGCTCTGGCTGACATCCCGGAAGCCTGGCTTGATTTTGTTAAACAAACCAAAAAGAAACTTAAACCAGCGCCTTCGCCTTCCGCCGGTTATTTGTTCCTGCAAACTATCGTCGGGGCATGGCCGCTGGATGATGAGATAAATGCCAGCTTTATCGAGCGCATTAAAAATTACATGCTCAAGGCTGCTAAAGAAGCAAAACTGGAAACCAACTGGTTAACCCCTGACTCCGACTATGAAGCAGCCCTGACTCAATTTGTTGAGGAATCTCTGGCGAATACTGAATTCTTAAAGATTTCCCGGCAGTTTATGCAGCGTCTTGCATGGCTTGGGGCACTGAATTCCTTAACAGCCATAAGCTTACAAATATTATCACCGGGCGTACCAGATATTTATCAAGGCAATGAACTATGGGATCTGAGTTTAGTAGATCCGGATAACCGCAGACCTGTTGACTATAATTTACGCCGGAAAATTCTAAAAGAATGCCAGACTGCCGAACTGCAAGATCTGCGTTCCAACTGGAAAAATGGCAGCATCAAGCTCTGGCTCACCAATATATTACTTGAAATCAAAGACAACTATCTACTCCCTGGCCATGACATTAAAATCAAGGAACTGGAAGTCGAAGGCGTTCATACCGACAATCTGTTAGCTTTCGATCTGACGCATATCAATCACCCCAATCGCAATTTAATGGTCGCTCTGGCCACCAATGCAGGATCCTTGCCGGTTGACGGGAATCAGCAAGAGCTACACATACCGCCTCAAGTCTGGGAAGGAACAATAGTTGATGTTCCCAGGCGAATGAATGAGAGCAAAGTTAAAGATTTGATAAGCGGGCGAGAATTCGTATGTAGTGGAAACAAACTCTCAGCTGCATATATATTCCAGGAATTTCCGATAGCTGTTCTTTCAGTTCTATAAATCCTTTTTATCACAGGAGCTAAGACCTTGACCGTCAAGCATTCTATTCTTTTTGTTTTTACATTGTTGATAGTAAGCGGTTGTAGTTCTGCGATGCACAGATTTATAGAGCCTGAAACGGCAACCGGTCAAATATGTGTACAAAAATGCATGCAGGCAAAAGACAGATGCAAAGCCAGAGAAGAGCGTCTTTATAGCACCTGCAAAAGCGTTTATGGCGAACAACTGCAAAATTACGAAATTTGTGAACGGGCTCAAGGAAATCTTCCATTCGATTGCGGTATCCCTAATTTATGCCCGCCACCGGACAAGAGAATGTGTATGCGGCATTTCACATCCTGTTGGGAAAGTTGTGGAGGCAAAATAACGGCTCAACAGCAGGAAGGTCTACAATGAAACGTGCTTTGATTATGATGTGCGCGATTATTATTGCTGCACCTGCATTTGCGCAGGTCACGCAGGAAAGAATGCAGTTATTTCTTAAAACTATCTCTATAGCCGGTAAAATCGACGCTATTAATCAAGTCTGCCCGCCTGCAGAAACTATGAGAAATACAGATAAATTAATCCCGCAGGTGATGGAAGGATTTGCTTTGGAAAATGGTACAGAAGAACAATACCGCCGGTTACAGCAGGCGGGAACTCAAGCTTTGGAAAAGAAAAATAATGAACTCCGCAAACGTGATGAAATGGACTGCCAGTCATCTGATTTCCTTTGGGAAAAGCATGCGCTTTATGAAGAACTTCTATTCAATTTAAGAGACATCAGTAAGGCGCGAAGCACCAAAGGGCTGTGACAACCATCCTCCAGCCAAAATTTTACTTATCAAAATAAAAAAAAAGAGGTATATTTCTCCATCATATTTTACAGAAGATGGGGCGCCGCCATGCATAGACATAATCCTCAACACCGTTGCCGCATAGTCGTTAAAAATCGCGAGGGTAATGTTACCGAAATTTTTAATCCGTATACCGGTGTTACCACAAAGCCGGAACAACCAGGAACTTCCAAGGGAACAAATAATCCCGAAACTTCTGCTCCCCCAGCCAAGCCAGATATGGATCTTTCTATGTAGTCAGGCTCAATGCCTGAAGTGCCGCATGCCGGTGAAAACCATGGCTATGCCTCTTTCATCGGCGGCTTTTATTACTTCTTCATCACGCATGGAGCCTCCGGGCTGAATGGCAGCTGTTGCTCCAGCTTCAACCGCGACCATTAACCCATCAGGGAATGGAAAGAAGGCATCCGAAGCAACCACAGAACCTTTGGTTAAAGTCTGCTCCTCACCAGCTTCTGCGGCAGCCTCTTTAGCTTTTTCGGCTGCTATTCTGCATGAATCCAGCCTGCTCATCTGTCCGGCCCCGATACCTACACTCGCTCGATTTTTTGCATAGACAATGGCATTGGATTTCACATGCTTGCACACCCTGAAACCAAAGAGCATATCCTCAAGCTCCTGACTGGTAGGTTCGCGTTCGGTAACAACCTTAAGGTCCTCGGCATTAACCTGCCCGTAATCGCTATCCTGAACAAGCAAGCCCCCGGCCAGTTGTCGCACGGTCCGTCGCCTTGTTTTGATATCCGGCAATTCGCCGATGGTCAGAACACGTATTTTCGGCTTTTTCTTCAGAAGATCTATTGCCCCTGGCGAAATAGAAGGGGCAATTACCACTTCTGCGAAACGTTTGATAATTTCCGCTGCTGTCTCTTCTTCAAGGGTACGGTTCATGGCAATTATTCCACCGAAGGCGCTGATAGGATCACACCTGAGAGCAGATCTGTAGGCTTCTAGCATGTCCTTGCCAATAGCAACGCCGCAGGGGTTTGCATGTTTAATAATCGCAACGGCAGGTTCCTCAAATTCCGCGACCAGTTCACAAGCGGCATCAGAATCGCAGAAATTGTTGTAAGACATTTCCTTGCCCTGGATCTGGCTGGCGGATGCCGGTCCGGGCCTCTCGCTCTCGTCAACTTTATAGAGAGCAGCCCGCTGGTGCTGGTTCTCGCCGTACCTTAATGTTTGTTTCCAGGTTCCCGAAAAACTGATACGGCGAGGAAAGTCCTCTACCTCACTCTGTTCTGCAAACCAGCTGGCAATATTTGAATCATAAGTAGCAGTCAGGGAAAAAGCCCCGGCAGCCAGTCGTTTGCGTAAACAATAAGTGATGCATCCATCATTCGCGGCCATGTCATCCAAAACCTTCTGATAGTCCTGGACATCGGTAATCACAGCGACATGCTCATGATTTTTTGCAGCAGCCCGTATCATAGCTGGTCCGCCAATATCAATATTTTCAATACATTCCTCGTAATTGGCACCACTTTGAACCGTCTGGACAAATGGATAAAGGTTAACCACAAGCAAATCTATCGGCTCTATGCCGCTTTCCTGCATTGACATTACATGGTCATCATTATTCCTTACTGCCAGCAAACCGCCATGAACGTTAGGGTACAGGGTTTTGAGCCTGCCATCCATCATCCACGGAAAACCTGGGTAATCCGAGAC
>CAZJRT010000074.1:0-7896 GCA_964548445.1 uncultured Pseudobdellovibrionaceae bacterium | reverse complement strand
GCAAACCCGCCTCGGCGATTTGTGGCAGGGTTTTTCCTCGATCTTTCAGATCATCCATACCTGCCAGAAGCCATTCACGGGATTGATCCGGGACCTTAATATCCTTTCTGATATATTCGTCGATCAACAGATCCAGCAGACGGGAATTGTCGCATTCCTTGATATAATGTGCATTCAGGCTTTCCAGTTTGGTAAAGTCGAAACGTGCTGCGGATTTGCCAATGCCATCCAGATCAAACCATTCGACGGCTTTTTCTGTTGGTATGATTTCCTCATCGCCATGCGACCAGCCCAGACGTAGCAGATAATTTCGCAAAGCTTCTGGTAGGAAGCCCATGTCACGATATTCAGCCACACTCTGCGCCCCGTGACGTTTTGAGAATTTGGCGCCATCAGGACCATGAATCAATGGCAGGTGCGCATATGCCGGGATATCCCATCCCATGGCATCATAGATTAGTTTTTGTCTGAATGTATTGTTGAGATGATCATCCCCGCGGATTACGTGGTTCACGCCCATATCATGATCATCCACTACGACGGCCAGCATATATGTAGGCGTACCGTCACTGCGGAGCAAGACAAAGTCATCAAGGTTTTTATTATCTACTTTGACTTCGCCCTGAACCTTGTCATGGATTACCGTAGAACCTTCAAGTGGTGCCTTGATGCGGATGACAGGTTTTATGCCCTCCGGTGCTTCGGATGGGTCACGATCCCTCCATCGTCGATCATAAAAGCTGCTATAGCCTTCCTGCCGGGCTTTATCCCGCATTTCTGCCAGCTCTTCCGGTGAGCAGTAACAATAGTAAGCCTTACCTTCTTCTAAAAGCGTTTTGGCGACTTCAGCATGACGGAAACGATTTTCAAATTGAGATGGGATTTCTTCATTATCCCAGTCAAGTTCCAGCCATTTCATGCCATTAATAATCACATCAACAGCTTCCTGGGAGTAACGCTCACGATCTGTATCTTCAATGCGCAGAAGGAACCTGCCGCCATGATGGCGAGCGTAAAGCCAGTTAAACAAAGCGGTCCGGGCATTGCCGATATGCATGAATCCGGTCGGTGAAGGAGGAAATCTGGTTACTACTGTCATTTTGCTGTACCTCTTAGCTGGGCTTGTCCGCCAATTAATAAGTCAATAATATCTTGCGGTCAAAGGACTGATTTGGAATTGCTTATATCACAAGTGACAATCAGGCACAGAAATTTGCACGCAGCCTTGGCAGCGCGTGAAGTGCTGAGCAAATTGATCCTTGAGATACTCGAACAGAAAAACCGGTTGATCTTATGGTTGCCAGTCGTCGTTGGCTTTGGGATTGCGGCTTATTTCCAGCTTAAGACTGAGCCACCGATCATATTTGGATTATCTGTAACTGTTTTTTCAGGCTCTGTACTGGCCCTTGTATGGCCGCACAGAGAAAAAGACGAGCTCTCGTTTATAGCATTTTTGGCTGCTTCATTTTGTTTCTGGTTTTGTGTGGGGTTTGCCACAGCTCAGCTTAGAACACACTATATCGCAGCTCCAGTACTGGATGAGGAAATAGGCCCGGTATATGTTGAAGGGCAGATTGAAAATCTTGATCGACTGGATGACGCAAATAGTGTCAGGGTCGTTTTGACAGCTCTCTCAATCGAAAATCTGCGTGCAGAAAACACTCCAAAAAAAGTCCGGGTTAAAGTTCATCACGGTGAGGGCCTGAGGGAGGGCATGCGTATTAAATTACTTGCAGGACTTAATCCGCCGTCGCCTCCTGTGGCTCCGGGGCTATTCGACTTCCAAAGATATAGCTGGTTCAAACAACTGGGTGGAGTAGGATTTGCCTACAGCAAACCGGAAGTAATTTCACAAGAAAAAGCCGGGCTGTTTTCGCTTGATTACTTGCGGCAGGTAGTTTCCGAGCATGTTACAGAGCGGGTTAAATGGCCGGATGCAGCCATAGTTACAGCACTTATGACCGGAGAGCTTGCTGCTATTCCTGATGAAGATATGGATGCAATGCGAAATTCCGGTCTTGCGCATATGCTGGCGTTATCCGGAATGAACGTAGGTATAATCGCGGGCTGTGTATTTTTTGTTAGCCGCTTTCTTATGGCTTTATTCCCATCTTTTGCGCTGCAGCATCCAATCAAAAAATATTCCGCTATTCTGGCGTTCGGAGCTATTTACGGTTACACGTTTTTTGTGGGCGCTAACGTGCCGGTGTTCAGGGCACTTCTTATGACAGGCGTAGTGCTTATAGCGGTTCTTCTGGAGCGCAAAGCATTTTCAATGCGACTAGTTGCCTTATCAGCCTTCGCCATACTTTTGATATTTCCCGAAAGCCTTACCGGCGCAAGTTTTCAGATGTCCTTCAGTGCAGTTGCCGCGTTAATATGGTTCTTCGATACATTCAGAGAAAAGATCTCATCTATTTATCGGAAGGCAGGCCTAATTCGCAAAGGGGCTATTTATGTCCTGGGCATCTGTGTCACCACTGTGATCGCTACTTTGGCTACCGCTCCATTTTCTCTTTATCACTTTCAGCAGCTGGCCTTATATGGCGTAATTGCAAACCTGTTTGCGGTACCAGTCATGTCCTTTGTGATTATGCCTGCTGTGGTGCTTTCCTATATTACCATTCCTCTGGGCCTTGATTTTCTAACTCTTCCTATAGCCGGGAAGGGTGTTGACTGGATGCGGGACATTGCTCACTGGACTTCTTCACTGGAAGGTTCGGTTTTGCTGGTTCCTCAATGGCCGCAACTGGGCTTTGCCCTGTTAATATGTGGCGTTATCTTTACGTTCTTATGGAAGGGCTATTTCAAACTCGCCGGAATTCCGGTTTTTTTAGCAGGAATATTTGTAATACTTGGTCATTCGCAACCGGATATTCTTGTCTCATCTTCAGGCAAACTTGCAGCTTTCCGAGATGCACAAGGCAAGGTGTACGCGTCTTCCAGGATTTACGATCGTTATGATCTGGAGAACTGGGCGAGAATGTACGGCCAGCAAAAAGAAGATGTAGGCAAATGGCCCAGAGAAGGGGGATCAGAGGCTGGATTGGAGTGCGGAGAGCTGGGTTGCCGACTTATATCAAATGGCAAAAAGATAGCTTTTACCGAAGATCCTTATGCAATAAGAGAAGATTGTGCGTGGGCAGATATATTGATTTCACGCCGTCCGGTTAGAGACCGGGATTGCCGGGCAAATAAAATTATAGATTTCTTTGATGTCTGGCGATCCGGTGCTCATTCTATTCACCTGAATAAAAGCGCAATCACTATACAGAATGTCAGGTTACAGCGAGGCGAGCGTCCTTGGCACGGCAGCCCTTCCAGATAATATATTTTTTCCTAGTGGTATGAGCGAAGCAAAGTTACCAGACGCCCCTGGATTTGTACTCTTTCTGGATCATAAACCTGTTCAGGATAAACCATGTTCTCAGGTTTCAAAACAATCTTGCCCTCACGACGATATAGCCTTTTCAATGTTGCTTCCTGCCCATCTACCAGAGCTACCACGATCTGGCCATCATTTGCAGTATCACAACGGCGAATGACTACGGTGTCATGATCATTGATTCCGGCTTCTATCATTGAGTCACCATCAACAGTAAGAGCATAATGCTCACCTGACCCCAGAAAACCGGGAGGCACATCTATGCTTTGCCCTTCATCGCGCAAGGCTTCTATCGGGGTTCCGGCAGCTATACGTCCGTATAGAGGTACCGTTTCCAAAGCATTCATGCCTGCATATACACTGTTTATGTTGCGGGAAATATCAGCAGTCCGACTCCGATCATTGGGCGACGGATCATAACCTTCAGGCAATTTCTTTATTTCAAGAGCCCGGGCACGATGGGGCAGGCGCTCAATATACCCGCGTTCTACCAATCCAGATATAAGACGGTGTACACCTGATTTTGATTTCAGTTGTAATGCATCCTTCATTTCGTCAAAAGAAGGAGCGATGTCGCCATCCTTCATGCGCTCATGAATATAAAGGAGCAGATCACGCTGCTTTTTTGTTAACATTTTTACCTTCCATTGAGCAGAAACTGTCGCCTATATATGTTCTACTTTAGTTCTTGTTATGTGTCAATTTGTTCCAAGCAATTCTTTTACGGCATCACCTATATCTTCTCGGGACATTAGAGATTCGCCAACCAGATAAGCGACGAAACCTGCGCTTTGCAAGATTTCGATGTCAGCATGAGTCTTAATTCCGCTTTCAGCTACTTTGACTATTTCTGATGGGATTAGCATCGCAAGATCGCGGGAGGTTTGCAGATCAACTTCGAGTGTAGAAAGATTACGGTTATTTACCCCAATCATGCCAGGGGATAATTTCATCGCACGTTCCAGCTCATTAATATTGTGAACTTCGACAAGCACATCAATACCAATATGTTCAGCTGTTTCATATATTTCACTGGCCTGTTCGTCAGTTACTGCCGCCATGATAAGTAATATGCAATCAGCGCCAATTGCACGTGATTCGTAAACCTGATAGGGATCGATTATAAAATCTTTACGAAGTACAGGCAGACCGACACAACCTCTTACAGCTTTTAGATCTTCGTCGCTTCCCTGGAAATAGGGAGCATCTGTCAATACTGAAATACAGCAGGCACCTGCCAGTTCATAAATCTTTGCTATTGATACAGGATCAAATTCCTGTCTGATCACTCCTTTGCTGGGAGAAGCTTTTTTTACTTCTGCAATGAGAGCCGGGTGCATTTTCGAGCCATGACTTTTAATTGCACGTATAAAGGGGCGAGACGGCTCTGCCGCTTCAGCCATGCTGATAATTTGATCCGGAGCAACTGTAAGCTTGCAGTTCTCAACATGGGCGAGCTTCTTTAGCAGTATTTCTTCAAGTATTTTCATTATGTTGCTGCGAGTAGTTAATATATTGGTTTAGCACTTCCATTGCTTTTCCATTGTCAATGTTTTTGGCGGCTCTCATGGATGCTTTCTTCAAATCTTTCTCTGAGCCATGAACCAGTAGCACAGCCGCAGTATTAGCTATGATCATATCTCTATAAGCGCTCTTGTCACCTTCCAGCACGGATTTCAATGCATCAGCGTTATAAGCGGCGTCATCACCTTTTAAATTCTGCATGCTAACAGGCTCCAGTCCGAAATCCGCAGGCTCTACAGTGAATTCGCTTATTTGGCCATTATCAAGCATTGCTATATCTGTGGGACCGGTGAGAGTGATTTCATCAAGGCCATCTCGTCCATGTACCAGTAACGCCTTCTTGCTTCCAAGTCTTTTCAATGCTCCAGCCATGGGCACCAGCCACTTGCGGTCATATACACCGATTAGCTGTCTATGTGTATTGGCCGGGTTGGCTAGTGGGCCTAACAGGTTGAATACAGTGCGAAAGCCTAGTTGACGCCGAACAGGCACTACATGTTTCATGGCTGTGTGATGTCGCGGTGCCATCAAGAAACAAAAATTATATTTCCTTAGCGCCGTCTCCAAAGCCTTAACTGGTAAATCAAGATTAACCCCCAGGTGTTCGAGAACATCAGCTGCACCTGACCGGGAACTGGCGGCTCGATTTCCATGTTTTGCGACAGGAACACCGCATGCGGCAGCAACCAGCGCAACTCCTGTCGATATATTATAGGTACCCGCTCCATCACCACCGGTGCCGCAGCAATCAACCGCATCTTCCGGGGCCTGAATTCGAGTAACCTTTTCACGTAAAATTTTTGCCGCTCCGGTTATTTCTTCTTCTGTTTCTCCACGTTGGGAAAGTCCCATTAAAAAGGCGCCTGTCTGGCCTTCGGATGCACCGCCTTCCATGATCGTGCGAATGGCACCGGCCATTTCTTCTTCAGTCAGGCTTTCGCCGTTACGAATTTTTTTTAGATCTTCGAGCATGATTTCAAATTAGTTTTATAAAGTTTTCCAGCATCTTATGTCCGTTCTCAGTCGCTATGCTTTCCGGGTGGAACTGAACTCCGCATATTGGCAAATCCCTATGCGCCAGCCCCATAACTATACCGTCTTCGGTTTCTGCTGTAATTTCAAGACATTCGGGGATAGTTTCCCGATCAACAATCAAAGAGTGGTATCTGGTCGCAGAAAAAGGATTGCTCATCCCTTCAAAAACGGACTTGCCGCAATGATGTACGTACGAAATTTTTCCGTGGAGAGGTTCCGGAGCCCGAATTACCTTGCCACCAAAAGCCTGGCCTATTGCCTGATGACCAAGACACACTCCGAAAAGCGGGACTTTTTCTTCAGTTGTGCGTTTGATCAAGTCCAGGCAAATGCCGGAATGATCAGGATCACCCGGCCCTGGAGATATGATGATGGCCTCAGGTTTCCTGTCAAAGACCTCATCAACAGAAATTTTGTCATTACGAAATACTTCAGGCTCATGGCCCAAATCTCCAAAATACTGGACCAGATTGAACGTGAAGCTGTCGTAATTATCGATTAAAGTGATCATATTAGTTATATGACCCAAGAGCTCGTTGTGTGCAACTGTGATTAGGGATAATCTAGAATCATGATTGAAGGTCCTTCGGCCCGCGAGCGGCTGACATTTCTTGTAATTGCTATCGCCATATTGTTTCTAATTGATCAATTGGTGCTCAATGGAAGTCGGCCATATCTCGAGGAAATCGGGGAAAATGCGCAGGAAGAGCAGGTGATTCCGGACGATGAATTACCGGAAGCGCCAGACACAAATAATATACCTGAAAAAGAGTCGCCTTCGGAGTTACCACATACTGAAGAATTGCCCCCGAATGCTGAAGAAGACGAAGACATAATCCCCGATAATGAAGATATTGATTCGAAAGAAGGGCAAATACGGGAAATTGGCTTTAGTGAAGTAGAGGATTTGAAAGCCTCAATCCATACAATAGATTTCTCGGCTCCACCCGTTGAACCCTTCGTCAGATTTGCTCCTGAGCCTGCAGAGCAGACTAATCCTGCAGATCCTAACTCATGGGAAAAACATGCAGTAAAAGTCAGTATTCCTAAAAACATGGCAAAAGTTGTCGTGATTTTAGATGATATGGGAGTAAACGGATTAATGTCAGAAGCGGCTATTGACCTGCCGTCTCCTCTTACACTTGCTTTCCTTCCTTATGCCCGCAACGGCAAATCAATGGCGCAAAGAGCTGCGGGGAGGGGGCATGAACTTATGGTCCATATGCCCATGGAACCTTTAAACAGCAAGCTGGATCCCGGCCCTGACGTTCTAAATACGAAAATGACAGAACAGCAACTCGCAGGGACTCTTGATAAGGGGCTGGCGGTTTATAAAGGCTATGTTGGTATAAACAATCATATGGGCAGTAAATTAACCCAGGACGCCCAGGCAATGGCCCGGATCATGAAAGAACTTAGAAAGCGCGGATTGCTGTTTGTCGATTCGCGTACAATCAGCACTTCAGTAGCCGATGAAACTGCGGCTGTATTTGGAGTGGCTCATGCTTCACGAGATGTTTTTCTTGATCATAATTCAGATTATCTTTCAGTAATGAACAGCCTCAAAAATCTGGAAAACATAGCTCTCAAACGTGGATATGCTATCGCGATAGGTCACCCCAAAAAGAACACTATACGGGCGCTTTATGAGTGGCTGCCGACGCTGGAAAGCAAAGGGATAGCGCTGGTACCTGTAAGTGCTGTTGTTAAGAAGTCTTCTGCTGGCGGTGTGCTTGAAGCGAGTATGATAAAGCGTCCTCCGCGGCCCGAATAATAGCCCTGGCTTTATTGCAACTCTCCAGATATTCATTCTCGGGAACACTGTCAGCAACTATGCCTCCACTGGCTTGCATATACAGTTTTCCGTTTTTCACCAAAGCTGTACGAAGGGCAATACAAGTATCAAGATCACCGCCTGCCGAAATGTAACCGATACATCCGGCGTAGTAGCC
>CAZJRT010000073.1:0-7973 GCA_964548445.1 uncultured Pseudobdellovibrionaceae bacterium | reverse complement strand
TAATTGCGGGCGGCTAAAAGACAGTAGTTTTTTCAACGACTTGCGAATTATGCCATTACTCAGGAAAAGTTATTTGCTTTCGTTATCAAATTTCGCTAAATTTCGGGCCGTTGACTTGACTGCTTTTATTGGGGCGTGGCCAAGCGGTAAGGCAGCGGCTTTTGGTGCCGCCATTCGCAGGTTCGAATCCTGCCGCCCCAGCCAGCCTTCGCAGTTACGGCGCGAAGCGACGGTTACGAGAAGGCTGCCACGCCGTAGCTTCGCAGAAGCGAAGGCGGGCTTAAACTGCTACGGCCTGGCAAGCCAGTTTGAGCAAAATAATGAAATACGTCTATATCCTTCAAAGCCTTTCCCATCCCGACAAACATTATACCGGTGTTACCGATGACGTTCATAAGCGTCTGCAACTGCACAATTCCGGCGAGGCGCAATCACATCACACGAAAATGTACAGACCGTGGAAATTAATGGTTCAGGTCGGATTTGAAGATCAGGAAAAAGCCCATGCCTTTGAACGCTATCTCAAGTCAGGTTCCGGTCGCGCTTTTGCCAAACGGCATTTCTAGGCACCGCCAACCCATTGAAACTATTCACCTTGGATAGTAGGCAATCTTTAGAGACTGGAGACTTTTGACCTTATGCTGCCTCTTCAGGAAATAGTTTTTGCTGTATTAGGCTTTCAATCTTTGCTTTTAGAGTATTGATTTCTGAATCGCACCTTTTAAAGAATTCGATGTTATCTTCGCTTTTTGTATTAAATGTCGCCTCGTAATTAATTTTTTGAGAGTAGATTTCATAAAACTTAATATCGATTTCTTCCAAATCACTTTTTAAGACTGGATTGAGAAAAATCCCATTGTAATCTAAGTGTTTTTTAAAATCCCAATAAGCTCTGTGCGCGGCTTTTGATTTTTTTTGTTTTTCTTCTTCCGGGTCGCCCGGTATAGCCGTGTAAGCTTTTAAGGCATATTGCAAATCAATTAATTTTTTCCAAATTTCAGGACAAACTTCATACTCTTTTGCTCTTAAGGCTTTTTTTTGACTGGCATATAAATCCAATTCTGTTTTTGCATTTTCCAAATTTTTACCAAAACGGTTTTTAATCCAACTTTTTCCTAAAAATTTGAACATACCTATTCCTGCTAAAATTCCGCCGCCTGCGCCAGCGATAATTTCCTTTAAAAATTCTTCCAAATTGCTAACCCTTATTTTAAATATGAAAACATTTTACATGTTCCACGTATATAATTTCAATAGGGTGGAGACTACGTTCCAAAATGGTCATTCCGGCATGCGGTTATAGGTATTACTTGTTAGAAGGAAATTCATATATCGAATCTAGTTCTGGGGTTTTAATCACATCCAAAATTTCATCGAGATTATATCCTTCTCTAACATAAATTAATGTTACCTGATTTTTTCGGCAAAGCTCTCTTTTACGGGCATCTCGTTTTTGATTTTCAACGAAGGCTTTTTCTCCGCCAAAAAACTCTACTGGTTCATCGTGCTGCAGTCCTTGGTACTCAACAGCAATATTTAAATCCTCTATAAAAATATCCAGATGTTGACGGCCAAGCCATTTAGGGCGGGCATGTTGCCAGATTGTGAAATCTGGGAAATTTTCTTTAATTTCATAGAATAGTTTTGTTTCTGAAACCCAACCTTCACCAATGCGTGGGATATTTTTTTCTAGTCTGACTGTGTTTTCCGCCTCTTTGGTTATGTGATAAACAAATTCATCAATTTCAGCATTACTACTGTAATTCAGGTGTGGGATTTCTTTCAAAAAATTACTAATCGCTGTGCCTGAAAAAAGTGCTATGCCGTTATCAGTATGATCGGTCTGCGTCGTCCACTTTTCTAATAAGTTGATATCATAGCGGCTTTCTTTTTCCCGAATTTGGATGTCTATATATTTTGCAACTGTCTCTAAATCATCTTTTACAATTTTTGTAACCTTTGACGTTCTCCCCTTTTTCGGGGCGATCTGATTTAGAGTCTTTAGGTTAAAATAGGCATCTTCGGTTTTAAGTGCAAGCGGCAGGCTGCTCGACCGCAAGAGTCGAGAGCAGACTGGCGCGATAGACGGTTGGGGGCACGTTTCCAATGCTGCCGTGAGGCCGGACGTTGTTGTAATCTTGCCGCCACGCCTCAATGAGCCGCCGAGCGTGAGCGAGACCTTCGAACACGTGTTCGTTCAGGCATTCGTCCCGGATGCGCCCGTTCAGACTTTCAGTATAGCCGTTCTCTCTGGGCTTTCCTGGCGTGATGTAGCGCCATTCAATACGCTGCTCTTGCGTCCATGCCAGAACGGCGCAGCTCGTGAACTCTGTTCCGTTGTCGCTTACGATACAAAGGGGCTTGCCGTAGCGGGCAATCAACCTGTCCAACTCCCGGGCAACACGTGCGCCGCCAATGGACGTATCCGCCGCCAACGTTAAGCATTCCCGGCTACATTGATCCATGACGCCCAGAACACGGAAACGCCTTCCATCTGACAGAGCATCGCTCAAAAAGTCCAGGCTCCAGACCTGATTGAGACTGTCCGGCTTCGGCAACGGTAATCGCGTTCCGATCGCACGTTTCCGACCTTTTCTGCGTTTGACCATCAGGCCTTCCTCCCTATAAATCCGGTAGATTTTCTTGATATTGCATGCGAAGCCTTCTCGCCGAAGCATGACAGCGATCCGTTTGTAGCCGAACCGCCGCCGCTCAGCGGCAATGCGACGCATGGCTTCGCGCAAGGCATCATCATTCCGCTTTGTCTTGTAATGCGCTGTCCCTCGGCTGAGCCCAACAATCCGTTGGGCTCGCCGCTCTGATATGTCATGCGCTTCTATAAGGGTTTTTATAGCCCGCCGTTTCTGGGCAGGCTTTACCAGTTTTTTGACAGCAGCTCCTTCATCATGAGCTTGTCTAACTCGGCGTCCGCCAATAGTCGCTTCAGCTTCGCGTTTTCGGCTTCCAACTGCTTCAGACGCTTCGCGTCTGATACATCCATTCCGCCAAACTTCGCCTTCCAGTTATAAAATGTCGCGTCAGATATCCCGTGCCTGCGGCACAGCTCGCCCGTTTTGGCTCCGGCCTCTGCTTCCTTTAATACACGGATAATCTGTTCCTCCGTAAATCTCTTCTTCATAGTCTGTTCCTTTCAAATCAAAAGTTAACAGACTCTAATTCTTGCTGCCTCAGTTTTTGGGGAGAACGTCACCATCTATATTTTCCGTGCGTTTTGTCGAATATTTCTTTTTTAGAATGTAATAGAGGACAAAATGCTGCTCTGATTTGTTTATTGCCTTAAAGGCAGTTTGGGGGGTTAATCCATCGCCACTTTCGTATACGATAGCGGCAATGTGATTGGCGATATCCGCATATCTTTTGGCTATGTTCTCATTGTTCATTTTTATCCAAAACTTGTACATAGCCATATGTGTGTCAATGTGGGCAGTGTGTTTTTCTGATTCCTGAAACAATTTAGTAACCAATGATTTCGTTTCTGCTTCGGACTGCGACTGTTCTATTTTAGCGAGTATCTTGTTGATTTCTGTCGGCGGGAAAAAGGGATCGTAGAAAGAAGTTTGTACATATAGCTCGCTGAGTTTTTCATAGTTTTCTCTTCTATGCTCTTTGGCTTTAGCAAAAACTTCTGTAACAAAATTCAAATACTCATCGTCCTTAAATTCTGTGGCTAAGGATGTTACAGGCAAAACAGATATAAATATGATTAGAAAAAAACATTGTCTTATGTTTTTGTGTAAACAACAGGGCATTAGTATTTCCTTTATGAATTTATGATTCATAAATAATCGAATATCGAAGTTAAGAAAATATGAATGTTAGAAAACTAGAAGAATAGGTTCCAGTAAGTATTTAGTAACTTACGAACCAAAAAACCGCCATTCCGGAGGTAGCTTATACGAACGGAAGGACGAATTAGTCAGTAATAGCCAGAAGATTAATTCTTAATGGCTATGACCGGTGCCGTTATGCTGTTGTTGGCCGGAACCTGCATTTTCACGAACTTGCGGGGGGCTTGCATAAGCAGAATGGGTATCTGATTTCACAGCTACGCCGTGATGAAAAACAAGCTCGCCGCCTTTATTACCCGTGACCACGAGAGCGCCTAATCCCAAAAACATAAGGATCAGGAAAAGTTTTCCTTCGATAGCGTTGCGTTTCCAAACAACGAAAGACCAAAGAGCAGCAATCGCAAAAAGCGCTGCTGTCCCGAGCGCCCAGTCCCTGTGATCATGAATATGATGGTGTACCTGCTCGCTAACCTCCACGTTCCACATGGCGACGAACCCTGCGCCCACGGTAAAGACCGACAAAATAACGCCAGTCCAAAGCATTACCCGGCCTGTGCCGAGTGAGGTTTTCGCCCAGCTTTTGTCAGAGGCAAGCACGCCCGCGAGCATGAAAAACGGGGCCAGAAACAGAAGAGCAAAACTGAAATGCACCAGAATGGGGTGCCAGTGAATGGGGTTGATGATCAGCATAGCTATCACTTTCCTTCCGGTTCGAGTTTTCCTTCAAAGTTGGGCAGCGGTCTTTTCTCGGCTTCCTCCTGTGTTTTGGCTTGCCCATTAGCTTTGATATCGGTGATCAGCCATTTCATTTCCTTGATTTCCTGACGCTGCGACCGGATTATTTTATTTGCCAGCTCGCGGACGCGCGGGTCCGATATTTGCGCCCGTTCGCTCGTCATTATCGCGATCGAATGGTGCGGTATCATCGCACTCATATAGGAGTTATCCTGCACTGTCGTCTGGCTGCGCACAAGGAACAGGGCTGCTACGAAAACGATCGCGCTGCCGATATAAATAGTCCAGTTTACCCGCTTATTCTGGTACATGGTGAGCATGTAACTCAGCATAATAATTGCCATGGCGGCGCCCATAATAAAGGCCATGTAAAAACGGGTTTCGCTCCAGAACACGTGATCAATCGCGTAAGTATTAAGATACATCAAACCGAGCATCACGGCGGTCGAGGTTGCGATCATTGCAAAAAATCTTGAATAAGGCATTTGGTTTCCCTGTTAGATATTTAGTAACAAGACAAACGATCAATTTTTTTATGGGTTCCAACAGGTTATCGTTTTTGCCTTCTTGCAAGCCGCAAAGCCATTGTGTCTCTGGGATTAAATCACAAGAATTGTTTTCACGCTTCCCGGTACTAGTTAAGATGCTACAGAAATAAAGGGAGAATATGATGTCCGTACTTTTCGAGCCGATTACCATTGGCGATCTTGAACTTAAAAACCGTATTGTTATGGCGCCGCTGACGCGAAGCCGGGCGGAAGGCCGCGTTCCTAACGACATGATGGTAAGGCATTACGAGATGCGCGCTTCTGCCGGTCTCATTATTTCTGAGGCTGTAGCGGTAGATCCGATGGGCGTTGGCTATCCTGCAACTCCAGGCATCTGGTCGGATGAGCAGGTAGAAGGCTGGAAGAAGATTACAGATGCAGTTCACGCCAAGGGCGGCAAGATAGTCGCCCAGCTCTGGCATGTCGGGCGGATTTCGCACCCAACTTACTTAAATGGCGAAAAGCCGGTTGCGCCGAGCGCGGTTAAACCTGCCGGGTTCGTTAATCGCCTGCGTCCCAAATCCGAGTTTGTGGAGCCGAGGGCGCTGGAGCTCGATGAAATCAAGGGGGTTATCGAGGCTTATCGCAAAGGCTGCGAGAACGCTAAAAAAGCCGGGTTTGACGGCGTTGAACTTCACGGAGCTAACGGCTACCTGCTGGAACAATTTCTGCTCGATGGTACAAACAAGCGCACGGATGAGTATGGCGGCTCGCTGGAAAACCGGGCAAGGCTGATGCTCGAAGTCACGGATGCCGCCATAGAGGTTTGGGGCAGGGGACGTGTCGGCATGCATCTCTCACCGCGTATGGACAAGAATGATCTAAGCGACAGCAACCGCGAAGAGACTTATACTTACGTGACAAGAGAACTGGATAAGCGAGGTATTGCTTTTATTTTTATGCGCGAATTTGAGTCTGAAGACAGCATGCTGCCGAAGCTTCGAAAAGAATATAGCGGCGCATTAATCGCCAATGAAAATTTCACCAAAGAAAGCGCAGAACAGATCATCGGACAAGGGGACGCCGACGCTATCTCATTCGGCAGGCTGTTTATCTCCAACCCCGATCTCGTAGAACGTCTTGCCAACGGTGCAGAACTTACCCCGCCTGACCCGGATACTTTCTATGAGGGCGGGGAGAGGGGATATAACGATTATCCGTTACTTTTCAAATGATAGAGCAAGGAGCGTGTTATGAAGAATTTTTTACTATTTATATTATTTTTTGGCTTTAACTGCTTTTGCGCTCCCTGCCGCAGCTCAGAGCCAATCTGAAAAAGACCGCAGAACAATTTCAGTCAGCGGCGAGGGCGAGGTTCGCGTGGTTCCGGATCAGGTATTGGTTTCCATGGCCGCCGAAAACCGTATATCTCGATTACTTGCCGATAGATAGCAGAATCCTGGGGGTCTGGTAGTGCAAGTCGCACGCAAGGCTGCCTGCGACTTGCACTTCAAAAAAACTACTGAAGCAAGTCCAGGTATTTCTGTTGAATTTGAGGGTCGGATTGGACGGCAGTAGCGATCTGGTTGTACTCTTCAACCTTTAAACCAGTTTGCTGTATGGCTTCCACCATTTGCTCATTTGCCTGTTGTTGCATTGCGGTCAGCTCAGCTTGCGTCTGCGCGTCGGCCGCTTGCTGTTGAAACTGGGTTTGTATCTGGTCAACAGCAGCTTGTGCCGCTGCAAAATCCTGTAATTGTTGATCTGTTACATTCACTTGTTGCTGCTGGGCTTCGGGCATGTAGCTATCCTGTGCACTGGCGATAGTGGCCAGACCGCTAGTGGATAGCAGGCCGACAGCAGCGACGGATACCAGAATTTTGGATTTCAGTGAAAGCATGAATAACTCCTGTGATTGGTTGTTGGTTTAGTCTTTCTTCATCCCTCTAGACAGGAGGAAGCGAAAAAAGTTCCAAAGTTTATTTTTCTCTTATTTGTTATCGCCGATCATTTCGGAGTATCTTTCAGAGGCATCAGAACCCGATTGCTGAACGGCACCCAGTATCTTGTTATATTCATCTACAGTCAGGGCATGAGCCTTGATAGTGCGAATAATTTCCTCAGTCATGGTACGTTGGGTCGCCTCAATTTCTGCAGCCCTGTCAGGGTTCTCGGCGGCTTTCCGGAATCTTTCCTGTATGTCCTCCACTGCCCTTTGCGCCGAAATAAAAAGCGCGAGCTTTTGATCGGAAATCTGATAATGAGGCTCTTCGCTCTCGGTGTAGTTATCATAATAATCCTGCGCCTGCACTATATGCCCTGCACCGATTATCAGAACAATTGTCAGCATTGTTGTTAATGATACTCTATTTCTAAGCAACATAGGTTTATTCCCTTTTTGTTTAATGACCTTTCCCGTTTATGACTTGATCTATTGAAAAAAGTTCCCTGAAAAAATGAACTTTTTTGACATTGCGGATGTCCAATGTTTAATTGGGGCCAAAGGGAGTTTTTAAATTGTCGAAGCTAAATCAGCATGAGCGCTCGGAAATTCACTGGATGATTGCGCGGGAAATCCCTGCCTTGCGCCGCTATGCGCAAATCTTGATGCGTGGAAATGGGGATAAGGATGATCTCGTGCAGGACACTTTGGAACGTGCGATAAGAAAAAGCCATACATGGAGGCGTGAAGGTAGTATTCGTAGCTGGTTATACCGGGTGCAGTACACGGTTTTTCTCAGCCGTTACAGAAAGCAGTCCAATCTCAAAGAAGTTTCCGCCGATGGTATGGCAGGAAGTTCGGCAATGTCGGTAAGTCCATCGCAGGAGTCAGCACTGGAATGCCAGCGTTTGTTGGCGGCAATGGATAAACTCAAGCCGCGGCAAAGCGAAGTGTTGCTCTTGGTCGCTGTAGAAGGGTTTTCCTATGATCAGGCCGCAC
>CAZJRT010000072.1:0-8015 GCA_964548445.1 uncultured Pseudobdellovibrionaceae bacterium | reverse complement strand
TATATATTCGACTTTGTTATCCGAACTTTGCGCGGCTATTACATTGACATGGCAGGCAGGAAGATTGATGTGGTGGCCGCTCGAAGAATTTACGATCAGGTTATGGATATGAAACTCGCCGGGCGCCCGGCTTCCAGTGGCGTCTTTGCCAATATGTTACGCGATTTTGATTCTGTGCGTGACTTTATGACTTCGGCTTCACTTACTGCGGTCGTAGACTTGCCGTTCAGCATACTGTTTTTGACGATAATCTGGCTGCTGGGCGGTCCTATCGCCCTGTTACTGGCTGGTCTTATCCTTGCGGTACTGGCCACAGGTGTTTTATTGCAGATCCCCTTGCGGCGACTTGTTCGCAAATCATTGCGCAGTGCAGAATCAAAACACGGTTTACTGGTAGAAAGCATTCACGGCCTGGAAACCGTCAAGGCAAATGGTGCAGGTGGCCGGCTGCGGGCCCGGTATTGGGGGTTGGGCGGAGAGAATGCTGCGTGGAGCCAGAAGTCACGCTTTATTTCTGCTCTGGGCATAAATGTTGCGGCGATGCTTCAACAGAGCGCAACAATTATCGTTGTTTTACTGGGGATGTATCTGGTTCAGGATTCGGCCATTACCATGGGAGCGCTGATTGCCTGTGTTATTCTTGGTGGCAGGGCTATTGCGCCTATTGGCCAGATCGCCAATCTGATGGCGAGATACCATCAGGCAAGAAGTTCCTTTAAGACGCTGAACGAAATAATGTCCAAGCCGGTTGAGCGACCGGCGCATAAACATTTCCTGCATCGTCCGGATCTGAAAGGAAAAATTACTTTTGATAAAGTAGGATTTGCTTATCCCGGCAGCGGTAATAAAATTCTTGATGAGATATCATTCACGATTAATCCCGGAGAGAAGGTCGGTCTGATTGGGAGAATCGGCTCCGGCAAAAGTACAATTGCCCGCTTGATACTGGGGTTATATGATCCAGCTGAGGGTACTATTCTGGTAGATGATACAGATTACCGGCAAATTGATCCGGCTGATCTGCGCAGGAATGTTGGATATATTGCTCAGGATGTAATGCTCTTTAGCGGAACCATTCGTGAAAATATTACTGTTAGCCGGCCTCAGGCAACTGAAGAGGAAATTCTTGCTGTATCGCAGGAAGCTGGGGTCCACGAGTTCGTTCAGCATCATCCGATGGGTTATGATGCTCCTGTTGGCGAACGTGGGGAAGGACTTTCGGGTGGACAGCGGCAGGCTGTAGCGCTGGCAAGAGCCCTGCTGACCACTCCCCAAATCCTGGTATGCGATGAGCCCACTAATTCGATGGATGTGCAGGCTGAAGAGGCTTTTCGCAAGTATATCTATCGGCATCAAAAGGATAAAACCCTGATCCTTATCACCCATCGCCAGCAACTGTTATCACTTGTAGAGCGGTTAATTCTGGTTGATCAGGGGCGTCTTGTGCTTGACGGTCCGCGTGACAAGGTTCTGGAGGCGCTGGCTACTGGTCAGGTTGCGGTTCAGGCAGGAGAAGGCAAATGAGCTCGGATACTGATTTTATGGCAGAACTGGAGGCCGCAAAATATATGCGCCCGGCACTGTCTGCAAATCTTATACTCATTTGTATTGCTCTTTTGGTAGTTCTGTTTTTTATCTGGGCCTCAGTTTGTGAAATCGAGATCCTCGCCAGAGGGCAGGGGCAGGTAGTGCCAACCCGTGAGATACAGGTCGTCCAGAGTCTGGAAGGCGGTATACTGCAGGATTTGCTGGTGGGTGAAGGTGATATTGTCGAAAAGGGGCAGGTTTTATTGCGCATAAGCGATATCCAGTTTTCATCCGAAGAGCGCGGCACGGAAGCACGTTTTTTGTCTCTTG
Source organism: uncultured Pseudobdellovibrionaceae bacterium (assembly GCA_964548445.1). GTDB lineage: Bacteria > Pseudomonadota > Alphaproteobacteria > Micavibrionales > Micavibrionaceae > RZZS01. The sequence continues at coordinate 6,158 of CAZJRT010000072.1, read as the reverse complement.
CCGCTAAAAAGGCCAGACTGCAGGCGGAAGCTCGCGGCCTGACATTTAAACTGCCAGAACAGATTGCCGAGAAAGTGCCAGCCATTGCTGCTAACGAGCAGTCACTATATGATTCCCGGCAGTCAGAGCTTGCAAATGCTGTGGCGATCCTTGAGGACAAAATAGGAAAAAGTGAGGCAGAACTGGCAGAGCTGGCAGCACGTATTTCGACTTTTGCCAGCAGTCGTTCATTATTAAGGGAAGAGCTGGAAATTACCCGTAAGATGGTAGCTCAAAAAGCAGCCCCCAAAATTGATGAAATTCGTCTGCAACGGGAACTGTCTGATATATCCGGTCAAATAAGGGCGGCGCAGGAGCGCCGTACGGGGCTTGAGGCTCAGTTACGAGCGGCCAATAACGAACTGAAAGACCAGGAGGACAAATTCCGTACACAGGCGTTGAGCGAACTCAATGAAGTAGAAACCGAAATTTCTTCTCTACAGGAAAGTTTGAAAACAATAGAAGACAGGGTATTCAGAACAGAAGTCCGATCTCCGGCAAGGGGCGTGGTTAACAACATCGCTATTAAAACTATCGGCGGTGTGATTGAGCCTGCTCAAAAGCTGGTGGAGATTGTTCCTATAGATGATGATTTGAAAATCATTGCCAAGGTTTCGCCCAACGATATTGCTTTTCTGAAAAAAGGACAGGACGTTAAGGTAAAGATATCAGCGTATGATCCGCGCAGATACGGCACTCTGGACGGTAGGCTCGTGCGCGTGAGTGCCAGCAGTGTTTCTGACCGTGAAGGAAATATTTTCTTTGAAATAGAAGTTAATACTGATCGTAATTATCTTGGTACGGAAGATAAGCCGCTGCCGGTTACTCCCGGTATGGTGGCTCAGGTCGATATTATTACCGGTAAGCGCACAATCATGGAGTATCTTGCCAAGCCTGTCTTGCAGGCAAGAGACCAGGCGCTAAGAGAACGGTAAGAGGAATCTGATATCGTGTTCTCCAAATGGCTAATCAATCGCTGGACCCATCTTGTTATTCTACTGGCAATGCTTGGCTGCATGATTGTCCTGAGGACTCATGATTATGACTGGATCAAGTCTTTGCGCTTTATGGCGTTTGATACCTACAATCAGATCAAACCAAGATCACAAACGGATAGTATTGTTATTGTCGATATAGACGAAGCTTCGCTAGGACGGGAAAGTCTCGGGCAGTGGCCATGGCCTCGTAATATTGTAGCGCAGCTTGTTGGAAATCTGAGTGATATGGGAGCGCGAGCCATTGTATTTGATATGGTGTTTCCTGAATATGATCGGACTTCTCCAAAGGCGCTGGCTCAACAGATGCCGGATGAAGTGGCTGAGTTTTTGTCTGGCATGCCGGATAACGATGAAATTTTTGCCAAAGCAATTCAGGATGCTGGTAATGTGGTGACGGCCTTTATCTGGTCTGCAAATAAAGAAGCCACACGCCGCGAACCAGTGCTCGCTACATCAATTCTGATGAAAAAGGAAGCGCGTAGCCTCAAGCAAACAGTTCCGACTATCATCGGAGTGACAACTAATATTCCTGAATTGCCGCATGCAGCTGCAGGAAATGGATGTTTCGGGGTAAAGGCTGAAATCGATGGTCTTATCCGCTCTGTACCTTTATTATTCAGATTGTACGATGAGCAGAGAAACAGGGTAAGTCTTTATCCCTCTTTGGCGGTAGAGGCGCTTAGAGTTGCTCAGGATCCGAAAATCCCTATAAAGATCGAGGCATTGAGTAGCGAAGATTCCGGTCCTCTAAAACCGCCTTTCCTGATGCATGTGGGAAAGTACAGTATTCCGCTGGACCATGACGGAGAAATGAATGTCTATTTTGCGCATGCCAGGCCGCGTGAATATATTCCTGCATGGAAAGTGATCGAAAAAGAAATCGAGCCCTCTGTATTAAGCGGTAAAATAGTTCTCATAGGCACCAGTGCAGAAGGTTTAAAAGATCTTCGATCTACACCACTTAACCTGTTTATTCCCGGTGTAGAGCTGCATCTCAATATCATTGAACAAATACTACAGGAAGATTATCTGCTTCGTCCTGTGATTCTTGAGGGAGCGGAACTGGCTTTTCTTGTGGTTATCGGGCTTTTGATTATAAGTCTGGCTCCCTTTGTCGGTGCCGTGTCGCTGGCATTCTTTACGACTGCTACCATAGGCGCAGAAACCATGATGTCCTGGAAAGCCTTTAGCCAGCATGGTCTTCTCATTGATCCCGTATATCCCGGAATTGCTCTTATTGTTCTATATGCTACTTCTTCGCTGCTTTCATATATCCGTATTGAGGCCGAGAGGCGGCAGATTCGCAATGCTTTCGGGCTTTATATTTCTCCGGACTTTATGAAAGAGCTTACTCGTAATCCAGATAAACTGAAGCTGGGCGGGGAAGTGCGTGAGCTCACAGTTATGTTTTCCGATATCCGCAGCTTTACCAGTATCTCCGAGGGGCTTTCACCAGAAGAGCTTATCCAGCTTATGAATGACTTTCTGACACCAATGTCGGATCTGGTTATGCAGAACCGGGGTACAATTGATAAATATATGGGTGATGCGATGATGGCATTCTGGAATGCCCCGCTTGATGACAAGGATCACGCCCGTCATGCTTGCGCGACCGCTCTTAAGATGAATGATGCATTAGCTCCAATTAACGAAGTTCTCGCAGAGCAGGCGGCAGAAAAGAATGAAAAACCAATTGTGCTGAATGCGGGTATCGGGATCAACACAGGTTCAGCATCGATCGGCAACATGGGATCCCGCCAGCGTTTTGCTTATTCTGCACTGGGAGATACTGTGAACCTGGCCTCCCGGCTTGAAGGGCAGACTAAAACTTATGGGCTTACAAATCTGATCGGTGAAAAAACGTGGAGAGATGCTCAGGAATTTGCTGCTCTGGAAGTCGATCTGATCCGGGTTAAAGGCAAGATAAAACCGGTCAGGGTATTTACACTGGTAGGTGACCCCGATTATGCACAAACCGATGAATTTGTCCTTTGGCAAAGTGCTCATAAGGAAATGATAGCCTCTTATCGTAACCAGAATTTCGATCAGGCTGCTAGTAATGCGAAAAAATGCCGCGATCTTTCTGGCAACCGGCTTGAAACTTTGTATGAGGTTTACCGGCTGCGTATCGAACAGATGCTTGAAAATCTTCCCGGACCTGACTGGGACGGAGTTTATGTTGCTTTGAGTAAATAACATGGAAGAAGAATCGGCGGGCTTTACAGTATATTACCTTGCTGACAGGCCCGAATGTATCCAGGCCTGTGCGGCTTAGGCATACGGGCGGTGGGGTGTGCAAAATCCTGACGCAAGCCTGGAGCGGGCATTGTTGATATTTCAGCAAAGCTCTCAAAAGGATCATGCTCCCCTGACCATGATAGCGATTAACAACGGTACCGGGTTGCCTGTGGCCATGGGAAGTTTGTGGGAACGTGATGGAGAAGAATGGCCGGATAAAACGCCATGGATTGCGTCAATCTATACGCTTTACAGGTATCGTGGCCTGGGGTTGGCATTGAGAATAAAAAAACCGGCTTAACCGCAGCGGGTGAATAAACTTTATTTATAAAACGGTTAATATAATGATTTGTAATCCGAATAATGATTTTCGCAGAGGGTTTACCCTGGTCGAACTGGCCATGGTAATGGTGATTATAGGTCTACTTATTGGCGGTATTCTCAAAGGGCGTGAATTGATAAGAAACGCCAATGTTGCTGCCACCATCAGTCAGGTTAATGCCGTTAAAGCAGCAAAGCTGACTTTCCAGGACAGCTACGGCGAAATGCCCGGAGATGCGCTCAAGGCCACACAATACTTGCCCAATTGCAACGCGGCTAATTTTTGCCAGAATGGAAATGGAAATAAAATCGTCGGTCAAGTTCAGAATAACTGGAGTCACGCCAATGAAGATGGTTTGACCAGTGAGCCCACTCAATTCTGGAAGCATCTGGCGATGGCCGGTCTGATCGGTGGGGTGAGGGAAAATGCTGTTGTGGTGGAATGGAATGAAACTCATCCGTCTATACCGATCGGCGGAGGTATGCACATTTTCTATTCGCAGCAGATCGAGGCTGGTCAGTTAATGAAGGGGCATAACCTTTACTTGCGTTCCCAGCCGACAGGAGATCCTCACGCTCATTCTGGTACTTTCGGGCTTTCCACCATGACACCTGATGAGGCCTTTCGTATCGATAACAAGATGGATGACGGTAACGGTCAGACAGGATGGGTCCGCTGTGATGATAACCATAGGAAATGCACCGACCATAGCGGGGAATATCAGGGCAGCGGTATTAATCTCAACACATGCCTGATGGCGATCAGGATAGATTAGGCGTTTTTCCGGAACATTCGAAATACTGTCTTGTTTGTTTTGCAGGAAATCATTAGCAAACAAGGTCGGATGCGTATGTCTAAAATGAAAGCCACTATCTTTGTCGAGCCGGGCAGGATAGCTCTCGATGAAAAACCGGTCCCTGATGTTGGCCCCCTTGATGCTCTTATCAGGATAACTACCACTACCATTTGTGGGACTGACATTCATATTCTCAAAGGTGAATACCCGGTAGAGAAAGGTCTGACTATCGGTCACGAGCCGGTAGGCGTGATCGAAAAGCTTGGCTCCGAGGTCCGAGGCTTCGAGGAAGGTCAGCGGGTTATTGCCGGAGCTATTACCCCAAGTGGCTACAGCAAGGCTTGTCAGTGCGGCTATTGCGCCCAGGATGGCCCTGCTACCAGACATGGATGGAAACCCATGGGAGGTTGGAAATTCGGCAATACCATTAATGGCTGTCAGGCGGAATATGTCGTGGTTCCCGATGCGATGTTTAATCTTGCCCCTGTCCCTGACAGTTTGACTGACGAACAGGTTTTGATGTGTCCGGATATCATGTCTACAGGTTTCGCCGGGGCGGAAAGCGGAAACGTGAAAATAGGCGATATCGTTGCGGTGTTTGCGCAAGGCCCAATAGGACTTTGCGCAACTGCCGGGGCCAAGCTTATGGGCGCGGCCAGAATTATCGTAGTTGATAAGGTGCCGGAGCGCCTGGAGATGGCAAAGTCTTTAGGGGCGGATGAAGTAATAGATTTCACGAAAGTCGACGCGGTCGACGAGATCATGAAACTCACCGAAGGGCGCGGCGTCGATGTCTCGATCGAAGCTCTCGGGACGCAGGCGACATTCGAAGCTTGCCTGCGGGTTTTGCGTCCGGGAGGAACGCTATCGAGCCTCGGGGTTTATTCATCGGATCTGAGCATTCCGCTCGGGCCGTTCGCGGCGGGTCTTGGCGATCATAAAATTGTCACTTCGCTGTGTCCCGGAGGCAGCGAAAGAATGCGCCGCCTGATGTCGGCAATCGAAACCGGGCGTCTGGATTTGGGACCATTAGTCACCCACCACTTTAAACTCGACGATATCGAAGAAGCTTATGATCTTTTCGCAAGCCAAAGGGACGGAGTAGTGAAAGTGGCGATTACGCCATAACAAAAAACGCCCGCCTGATTTCTCGAGGCGGGCGCTTTGAAGCATTATTTAACTGAAACTACATCGTGCCGTGGAAGGTACGGGTAATAACGTCATTTTGCTGTTCTTTGGTCAGCTTGATGAAGTTTACCGCATAACCGGATGCCCGGATCGTAAGCTGCGGGTATTTCTCCGGATGCTCCATCGCGTCCATCAGCATTTCGCGGTCAAGTACATTGACGTTGATATGGTGGCCGCCTGGCGTGTGATCGTTCGGAGCGAAATAACCATCCAGCAGACCGGCAAGGTTGGTAGCCCGCTCGTCTTCGCTGCGCCCAAGAGCCTTGGGTACGATCGAGAAGGTATAAGAGATACCATCTTGTGCATGCTTGTAGTCGAGCCCGGCAACGGACAACATTGAGGCGGTTGCGCCCTTGGTGTCGCGTCCGTGCATCGGGTTGGCGCCCGGTGCGAAAGGCTCGCCCTTCTTGCGTCCGTCAGGGGTTGAACCGGTCTTCTTGCCGTAAACCACGTTTGAGGTAATGGTCAGGATCGACTGGGGTGGTGTTGAATCACGATAGCAAAGGTACTGACGTACCTTGGACAAAAAGTGTTCAACCCGCAAGCGGGCGACCGAATCTACTCTTTCTCCATTATT
>CAZJRT010000071.1:2001-8043 GCA_964548445.1 uncultured Pseudobdellovibrionaceae bacterium | reverse complement strand
TTATCTGGATGTTAATTTTGCGGGAAAAGTTTACCGTTTTATAATCAAAGATCTTGAGGCGGGAAATGGCCAGCTGGGTGCTTGTGTGGCATCACTGGTTGAACCGGCAGCTGGTTCATCATCCAATAATCAGTCTGCGCAATCTAATATGCCGATGCCGGTATATGAAGATCGTGCAAATTCAGTTTTCAGCGAAGCGCTTACTCGCGAGCAAGAGCGTCTTACATCTATGCGCGAAAAACTGCAGCGTATGAGAACTGAAAACTCCACACTTTCTGAGCAGTTAAAGCGGACGCGCTATGACTATGAAAACAAGATGCAGGTGGCTTCCAGTAGTAGTCCGGTAGTTTCAGAAATGAATGAAAAACTGCGTTTGCTGGAACGTGAAAATGCTGCCTTGCGCAAGAGCGTTGGGGAACTGCAGGTAATTCAAGCTACAGCTGCCAGCAAAGAAGGTCGTATTCGTGTGCTCGAGCAGGAAATTGGTATACTTGAGGACGCCAATAATCGCCTGCGCCAAAGGCTTGACATGGCCAGCTCCAATGATAATGCACTCAAAGAGCTTGCAAATTTGCGTCGTGATAAAAACGATCTGGAAAGACAGAAACAGGAACTGCAAAACCAGCTGGATAAGGCCATTCAGGATGGTGCCAGTGACTGGAAGAGTGCTAAATCTGAATTAAGTAGCGAGATTTCATCTCTCGAGAAGGAGAATATGAGATTAGAGCTGGCGCTTGAGGAGACTCAAAAATCCTTGCGAAAAGCTCGCACCGATCTGGTAAAGGAAACCGGAAAAGAAGCAGTTGTCGCTGAACTTGAAAGCAAGCTGTCATCTATAAGATCAGAGAAACGTAAACTTGAATCCGAATTAGACAGGTTGCGCCAGGACAGTACTAATCTGGCGGCCCTGCAGTCGGAGCTCGGGAAGTTGCGATCTGAGCTTGTTGAGGCGCGCCGCACAAACTCAGAACTACGTAATGAACTTGATAAACTCAAGCTTGCTCAGGCAGATAATTCTGATGCGGCAATCCGTGAGAAAGAAATTGCGCGGCTTAATACCCGAATTCTTGATCTCGAAGCGGAAAACAAGGCTCTCTATAAGTCATTTGAAACTGCAAAATTGCAATTAAACGAGGTGGGTCGTGTTGATGAAGAAGCGCTTGAGAAAGCCAAAGATCGCATAGCTTCTCTTGAGGGCAGACTGGCACAGGCTCAGCAACAAAATCGTGAGCTTGAGGACCGTTTGAAATTTGTGCAGGCGGCAGCTGAGAGCAGGAAGGAAAACGAAGACAGTCAAAGAAAGCTGATATCCCAGCTGCAATCCGAAATAAACGGCCTTTCCGCTGAAAATCTTGACCTTCGTAAAGAACTTTATAGCGTTAGAGATGGGCGTGGACCTTTAGCTTCCAGCGAAATTCAACAACAAAGCATAGTAGTAAGCCAGCTTCGTGATCGTATAGATGGGCTGCTTGATGAGAATTCCAGCTTACGGAATTCACTTAAGGAAATGGAGCAGCGCCTCGAAGATGGAAATTATGCTGCAGCGGATACAACTTCCCTTAATTATGAGATTGATGCCCTTAAAGCTAAACTGAAAGCTGCTGAGGATGCCAATAATCGTCTTAACGGCGAGCTGGATATCTTCCAGGCAGTAAATGAAACTGGAGATGCGCCTGCTGGTGCCAGCCAGAATGTAGCTTTTGCACGATTACAAGAGGCCGAACAGGAAATTCGTCGGCTGGGTACTTTGCTTAAAAAGGATCGAGAGCAATGCTCTGCTGAAATCGATGTTCTGGAGGCAAAACTTTTCGATCCCGCAGTTACCGAACGTGAGCAGATCAACCGGCTTAAATCACTTCAAAGCCAGCTTGGCGAGGCGGAAAACGACAAAAACATGTGTGAGCAACGTGTCGCTAATCTCAGTGATGAACTTGATGAAAGCAAGCAGCGGATACTCGCTCTTTACGAAGAGTCTTCAGATAAGAGTAACAAAATTGCAGAGCTGCAAGCTAATGACGTTCGTGATCAGCTGATCGATGAACTCGAGGCGCAATTGGATCAAAGCCAAAGACGAATCGAAGAATTAGCAATGCTTGCCGGAAGAAGTGAAGAAGCAATTCTGGCTCGATCGCTTAATAATGTTGAGACTTCCGCAGGAGCTGCATCGGCTTCTCAGGAAATTGATGGTATGGCTGATGCCCGTATGTATGGCGGTCCGGAAGGTGAAGAAAGCTTTGATAGCTATTCTCAACCTCAATTCTTTTCGGAAAAGGGAAGCAGCAGAATGAGGGCAAGTACCGGATCAGTTTCTGCAGAAGTTATGATGGCTTCAAGCAGATTTATGGATTCTTCCCAGCTTGGCTCACTGCTTAATAACGCAGGAATAAGTCCGGTCGAAGGAACCATGCAAAAAATTGATTCCATATCCGGTGCGGATCTTTTGGCTCATAGATGGGATACAGGAGATGTTTATGGAACTGCCGAGCAGAAGTTTATGGAGCACCCTGCTGAATTCGACATAATGGTCACGTCATATCTCGAACAAGCCAAATCACGCTGTAACGGAGATTTTGCAGCAATTACTGCCCAGAAGATGGATGGTCCGAACACTTCGCTGGCAGGTTATGAAATCGCTTGTATAGCCGATGATATTGATTCGTCCGCCTCACTGATCTTCGTTGCAAAGGATGGTGTATTTACCACGATAGCTCATGAAACAAGTACTGATAACATGGATATTGCAATGGACTTCCGGGATGGACTGGTAAAGGTTTTGGCTCCGGCGACTGAAACAGCTGCTATGGAGAATGGTCGACAGGACCTCTAGCAGATGGGCAGTAAATCTTCAGACCAGATTGTTCATGAGAGGAAATCCATACCCCGCGGGGGTATGATAATCAGGCAGGGTGACGATGGTACTTGTGCCTATCTTGTTCAGGCTGGCAAGGTTCGTATATTTATTTTTGATGAAGATCGACGGGAAGTTGAATTTGCTCGGCTTGGTGCGGGGCAGATATTCGGTGAAATGGCTCTTGTATTCGATGCGCCAAGAACAGCCAATGTTCAGGCAGTAGATGATACTACTCTGATTGTGATTTCTCGTGAAGTATTTCGGGCCAAGCTCAGTAAGAGTGATCCAACTATACGGGCAATTCTTGAAATGATGGCGCGACGTGTCATTGATACGAATAATTCTATAGTAAAAAAGAAAAGCTCCCTGAATGAACTGACAGCTACCTGCGTACATGTTTATCAATCTGTGCACCAGGCTTTGCCACGAACTCAGCAACGCACTTTTGAAAATACTGTGCTGCCAAAACTTGATGAGTTCATAGCTGTCATGCGTGATTTTCAAGAAAGATTCGCTGAAGAAGCAGAATGATAAGTTAAGTTTTCTGCTTCTTATGGCTGAAACGCCTTTATATTTCCACATTCTGGAATATTATATTAGTTCTATGAAATCTTTCCGCAGCAGGAGTTAATGTTGAAGCGCATAGTTCTCGCATTTGTAGTATTTATCATTCTGATTATTGTTAGCGCGCTGGTGGTCCCCGGTTTTGTAGACTGGAATAAATACAAGCCTCAGATCGAAGAATTAGTCACCGATATTACTGGGCACACTCTCAAAGTTGAAGGGGAGATCAGTCTTGCTGTTTTACCTGCTCCTCACCTGGAGGTGTCCAAAGTTACCCTGTCCCCCAAATCAGGCACAGAGCCCTTTCTCAAACTTAAGCGTGTAGGGGTTAATGTTGCTATCAGACCTTTGCTGGAAGGTGATATACGCGTTGAGAGTATTCACTTAATAAATCCTCAACTGGTAATAAAAATAGATGAAAATGGCCAGGCGAACTGGATGACGCCTAAACTCGAGTCTTTGCTTGCGGATAAAAACACAGGTAAACAGCAGGCATCTGAAGCACCAAATATGATGAATGCGGTGTCCCTTGATAGTTTTAAGGTGAATAAAGGGTCACTTTTATACTCTGATATTCGCACAGGTGAAGCTTTCGAAATTGAGAATATAAATTTCGATCTGAAAGCTGACAGCCTTCTGGGGCCCTATAATACAGACGGATCATTCTATTTTCGTGGGCGGCAGTTTGCATTTAATGGCCTTACAGGTAGAGTTGACACACTGGATTCGATCGCTATTCAGGTCGAACTTGGAATGCCGGATATCAATGCGACCACAAAGTTTTCGGGTGTTTTGGCACTAGGAGACAAGCCGGAAGTTCAAGGTGAATTTGCAGGTGGAATCTCAAAACTCAATAATATTGTCGATTTGCCCTTCCTAACCAAAGCCGCCAGTCAGAGTGCTTTTAGTGTCAAGGGGGTACTGACGGCATCTCCTTCCTTGATCATACTTAAGAACACAAGGGCCTCTCTTGGCAAACAGACCGTCTCCGGTTCGTTAGAAGTTACTGGCATTCAGGATAAAGAACCTGCAGTAGCCGCATCACTGGTCGCAGAACAGCCAATTAATCTCGACGAGATTATAGTTTTAAATTCAAAGCCTGATCCAAAAAACAAAGCAGGTCTTATGCTCCCCGAAGCTATTCAAATGCCTATAGCTTTTGATGGAGAAATAAATCTGGAGACTCCCGGACTCACTGTATTGGGCGAGAAGTTTGGCGGCACTAATGTTTCATTATCCAAAAAGGGCAAGAAATTTACAGGTTCAATGGAAGTAGTGGATGGGCCGGGTAATGCAAAGATCGAGACTAATGCCGAACTGGTGTTTGCTTCTGCTTCTTCATTGAAAAAATCAGGAGCTGTGTATTCAGATCCTACGCTTAAAGTTTCTTCTCGTGTGATATCCAGCAATGTCGCAGGACTGGTAACACCGTTCCTGCCTGCTGATTTGTCGCAGATGGCCGCTTTGCGCATTTATGATGAGATTGATGCAAATCTGGAGCTGGAGGTGGTACCTGATGCTCTTACCTTGAACGAAAGCGTAGTAAAACTCGATCAGACTGTATATGGCTTAAGCGGGGAATACATACCTTCACCAGCTCAAGGTGGCAGAGACGAGCTATCGATACAGATGGTAGGCGATACTATCAACGTCAATAAGATACTTGGCAGGGTCAAACAGAACGAAAATGCAAACGGGAATCAAAAAAGCGAGGTAAAGTCGTTTGACACGGTGGCTATTGTTCAGAAACTTTCTTTCCCTTTGAACATTGCTTTTGATCTTGGTGCCCAAAAAATTCTCTTTCAGGACATGCAAATAGGCGGAGTTCGCATTCAAGGTAACTCCGTGAGAAATACATTTGTGCTGGATAGTGCCTCGATAGCTGACTTTTTCCGAGGTCAGTTCAGCGCGAAAGGAAAGATAGGTGATACGCAGCAATTAAAAGAGATAGATCTGACTGTTTCAGGAAAAGCCCAAAATCTGGAGGCGATTATAGAAGCGCTGAAGATTGATGCCAAAGCACTGCCTCGGCCTTTTGGTTCTCTGGCATTCAGTGCCGGCCTGGAAGGAGAGGCGCAGGCTCTGGATTTTAAGGCAAGCATAGCTACGCTTAAAGGGCAGGTTGATGCCTCAGGTCAGCTTACGGATATGTTGACTGCCCCGAAGTTTAATAATCTTGTGGCTTTAGTTAAGCATCCTAATTTTGTCGAAGCCATGCGCATTATTAATCCCGAGTTCAAGGCTTCTCCGGGACTTGAACGCCCTCTGGATTTCTATGCAGAAATTGAAAGGGAAGGAGACATATATTCTCTGGCCGAACTTAAAGCCAACCTCGGGCCAATGCCGGTTATGGGTGACGTGCAGCTTGATATGTCGGGTGCGACTCCTTTGGTTACCGGCGACTTGCGATTAGGGACGGTTCCGCTTGATGAGTTTTTGGGGAATGGAAAAGCTTCAACTTCATCAATATCCAATCAAAATAGCGAGGAAGTTCGCTGGTCGAGGAATGCCATTCATGCCGGATGGTTATACTCCTTGAATATAAATTTGGGTTTGGAAGCTAAAGCCGTTAATTACAAGAAATGGACGTTTGCAAATCCTGCCTTAACCTTAACTCCTTCGGATGG
>CAZJRT010000071.1:0-1991 GCA_964548445.1 uncultured Pseudobdellovibrionaceae bacterium | reverse complement strand
GTGGCCGACTTGTCCCAGCCGAACTCGAATTCGAGAAAGAGGCCCGCGAAGCCCAATTCACCTTTCAGGAACAGTCAATCTGGAAGGTGTATCGGCAGATTCTTTTGTTCAGGCACTTACCGGATCCCAGCTTTTGAAAGCGAAGGGATTAGCTGATTTGAGTACTAAATTTAAGGCCAGTGGCATAAGTCCTGCCGCGTTAGTATTCGATTTGTCGGGCAAGGGCAACATGAAGGCTGCCGACTTTGTTTTACAGGGCGTTGATTTTACTAAATTTGCAGAAGCGCTTTCCAGTGAAACCAAGCCGGGAGATACTGTCTCAGGACTTTGGAGAGGCGCGACCCGGGGAGGTCACACTGAATTTGATACAATAACTGGCGATTTTTCCATTCAGGAAGGTGTTATCAATATTAACCCATTATTGATGGATGGACCTGAGGTCGCGATCAAATCTACAGGGGATATAAGCCTTCCACGCTGGACGATATTACTTGAAAATAGTGTTCTTCTTAAACAGCGCCCTGATGTTCCTGAATTCCAGATTGTCATCAAAGGTCCATTGGACAATCCAGCTCAAACTTTTGGCCAGGGAATTCTTGAAGATTATCTCGCACGAAAAATCACCCGGAAGGTTGGAGAAAAGCTTGGTGGTGAGCTGGGAGGTCAGTTCGGTGATGTCTTGGGTAAAGCCTTGGGGATACCTGGTGCCAATGGCGCTCAACCGCAAAAGCAACCCCAGGATCAGCCTCAACAAGAACCACAACAACAGCAACAGCCTCAGCAGCAGGAAATTCGCCCGGAACAGATATTTGAAGGGGTTTTAAAAGAATTAATTAGATGAGATAAACTTTTCTATTACGGTAACAGCGGAATCCTGAGATTGATTGGCCAAACGACCTCCCGGCTCCATTAGCATTGTGACATGGCCCATTTTACGGCCTTCCATGATTTCAGTCTTGCCATAGTCGTGGACGCAGGCATTTTTGATTTCGAGAAACTTTCTGGACTGTCTGATATCCTTGCCAATCAGGTTAACCATGACTGCGTCAGAATGACGAGCCGGATAGCCGACATTCAGACCGCATACAGTTCTTATATGATTTTCAAACTGTGAGCATGCACAGGCGTCTATAGTCCAGTGTCCCGAGTTATGTGTGCGAGGTGCAATTTCGTTGGCAAGGACCTCACCAGAATTAGTTACAAACATTTCAAGTGCAAGAACCCCTACGAGATCTACAGCATCGGCAAGCAATTCAATCATTTTTTTCGCCTGGGCGGCAAAATGCTCAGGTATAGGGGCTGGAGCAGTTGTTCTGAATAAAATATGATTGCGGTGCTCGTTAAGCACAGGCCCGTATACGGTCGTTTGAGAAAGTTTGTCACGGGCGATAATCATGGAAACTTCTGAAGTAAAATCGACCACATCTTCAGCAATCACTTCATCTGTGCCCAGCTTTGCCCAGCTTTCATAAATATCATCGCCAGCTCTGTGAAATACCTGGCCTTTCCCGTCATAACCAAAGCGGCAGGTTTTTAAGATGCAGCTACCTGTTCCCCATTCGCCAAGCACTGAGGGAATATCATCTGCGGAATTAAGAGCGCGCCAGCGGGCGGTAGGTATACCTATATCATTCAGGAAAGATTTTTCTCTAATACGATGCTGCGAAATTTCCAGCAAATTGTCATCAGGATATACTGGCTTGAATTTCTGCAGGTATCTGACTGTCTCTACGGGGATATTTTCAAATTCGTATGAGATTACATCTACATTCAGCGCAAAATCCTTAAGAGATTTTTTGTCTGTATAAGGCGCAACAACTGTCCTGTGTGCAACCTGTGATGCCGGGCTGCCTTCATCTGGTGTGAAAATATGAGTTTTTATTCCAAGTCGTGCAGCGGCCAGCGCACTCATCCTGCCTAGTTTACCGCCTCCTAGTATGCCAATTACCGTATTCATGATGAATTTAGTCTTCGGGTTCTTCCGCTACGCC
>CAZJRT010000070.1:0-8133 GCA_964548445.1 uncultured Pseudobdellovibrionaceae bacterium | reverse complement strand
TTAAACTCAGCGATCCGGCGGGTTACTTGAGCATGCACAGCGACAAGCTGGTCATTCTGGATGAAATCCAGCGCGTGCCGGACCTGTTCATGACCCTGCGCGGCCTGATCGATAAAAACCGGGAGCAAGGCCGTAAAGCAGGGCAGTTTTTGCTGCTCGGGTCGGCCTCGATGGATCTGCTGCGCCAGTCCTCGGAGAGCCTTGCCGGGCGGATCAGCTATATCGAGATGGGTGGCCTGAACGCACTAGAAACCGGTAAGGAAAGAGAAGATTTGCGAACGCTGTGGCTGCGCGGCGGATTTCCAGACAGCTATCTGGCTGGCGACGACGATGCGGCCATGGACTGGCTGGAGGATTTGATCCGAACTTATCTGGAGCGCGATGTGCCGCAAATGGGTTTTCGCGTTCCGGCCGGCAGGCTTCGCCGGTTGTGGACTATGCTGGCCCATCTACAGGGCGAAACCGTCAACTATTCAAAACTCGGCGGAAATCTCGAAATCGATGCCAAGACCGTCAGCCATTATATTGACATCCTCACCGATTTATTGCTGCTGAGACGCGTTGAGCCCTGGCATGAAAACGTCAAGAAACGCCTGATAAAATCCCCGCGCTATTATATTCGGGACAGCGGCATTCACCATCGCCTGCTCGGGATCGGAAGCCATGACGCGCTGCTCTCGAACCCTGTGCTTGGAAAAAGCTGGGAAGGGTTTGCCGTGGAAAATATTCACGCCGTACTGCCCCGCCGCGCCGAAACATATTTCTATCGTACCTCTGCCGGCGCGGAAATCGATCTGGTCATCAAGATGCCGTCCTCAGAAATCTGGGCCGTGGAAATCAAGCACGGCACGGCCCCGAAGCTCGGCAGGCATTACAGCCAGACATGCGACGATGTCGGCGCCGCAAGGAAATATGTCGTCTATGGCGGCGATGACGAATTCCCGGTAGGGAACGATGTCAGTGTTATTTCCCTGCCAAGACTGATGGATAAAATTCAGGCGGCTTGATGCGATGAAAATCATTACCTACAGCGATCTGCATCTGGAATTCGGCTCGAGTTCTTATGGCTCTTCGCAGGTTTGGATGAAGTAAAGCTTGGGTTGCCTTAAACGCCCATCAAAGGGGCGGGAGAAACAGCTGCCGAGTGCACCCGTCAAGAGAAAACGGCTAACACGGGAAGCCTGCTCGGCAGGCAAATGGAGCGGGCAGGCCGTTGCACTCGCAGCACGTCCGGCCATATTGGGTGATTACTTCTGGCAACTCCGGGAAAATGGGAAATACGAAAGGGGGTAAAACTTACGCAGGAAAAACCATCAGGCCCCGTCAATCGGCTGCGGGGTCAGGCGGTAGCCAAGAGCCTGCATGATGGCGTTGACGTTATCAAAGCGTGGGTTGCCCTTGCTGGAGAGGGCATGCTGAATCCCTTGCCGCGTCATGCCGGTAGCCTCCGCGAGATTTGTAATACCCTTAACCTTGGCGATTACCCGAAGCGAGGCAAGCAGCGCGGCGGAATTGCCGTCAGCCGCGTATTCCTCGAAAATCTCATCGATGTAAGGCGCTATTTCATCCGGATGATTGCGGAAATACTCTTCCTCAACATCCCGAAACGAGCGGTAATGTCTTTTCCCAGCCACCATACTTTAGACTAACAGATGCCAAATATATTTGGCGAGCAAAGTCAAATTTCCACCCTTAGGCAATTGATATACCTTTTTTATCTCCATAAAGGATGCGTTTTCCAGTTATCCGGCATTCCCATTGCCCTTCTCCAAAGCTGGTTTGTCGCAATAGGCTCAAGCAATTCGTTACAAGATCTCTTCCAGTTATCACCCATTGAAATCTGACGAAGCATGAAGCGAATAATCAGCAGTACATAAAACAGCCGGTCATTTTTTGGCGTAAGTGGTGGTTGCCATTCCCTTGCTTTTGGTGCCTGCGTCTTAATAGCAAGCTCCCTGTTCCAAAGCCTACCATGGTGAGTGCAGATATTACGTACATATGTCAGGACGTGAAGCCAGTCTGCCATCTGTTTATGATGAAGCCCAAACTTAGCCGCGACCCGCTTTTTATCTTCGTGATGCATGCCACGGTAGAGTTTTGAAAGAGCACCCAAAGTCATGATCTCAGTCAACATCCATATTGGCAACACGGGGAAACCGCTATATTTGCTCTTATAATGATTTATAAACTCCTCGCTAGACCGCAGTGTTTCTTCTTCAACTTTTTGAAGCCAGTCCGCGTGAGAAAAATTTGGGTGGAAATTGGCGGGATTAGTATGAGCAAAAGCGCCATATGCATGAGCAAGCTCATATGCCACCCTGGTACGTACAGCAACTTCTATTCTTTCAATTGCGTCGATGATAAGCAGGCGCAAATGCCGGTCAAACTCATATAATTCTAGTATGTTTTCAAAAGTAGTTCCCTCCCGAAACCGACCGGTAATTTTTCCTGTTTCCGTATCCTTAACCCTGAACGGGTACCAATAAGCACTGAACCGGTAATAATTAATGGATGAAAGGATTTTTATTGAACGATTACGCTCAGATACATTCAGGCCACGGCTGATCAATTTTTCAATTTGCTGCTCGAATGTTAATGACGGCTTATTATAAATTTCAGTCATAACAATAAAATTTAGGTAAAAGAAAGCCGCCAAGGTTTCGCTTCCATGGATAGGCGTGGCGGCTATGTTGATTCTATTGTTATCTATTATCTAGTATAAAAGCAAACATTTTCCAGATGGTTAAAATTTTCGCACCTTTTCAATCGAAATCATATTCTGCTCTTCCTAACCCTGATTCTGCTTATCTTATTATCTTCTTTCGAAAAGAAAAACGCTTCTCCGGTTTTGAGGGTTTTGATCTCGTCGGGGTGGGCTATAAAGCCCCGCGTGCGCCGGACTGTGCCCATATGGGTCGGGCCGGACTGGCTGAGCTGGGCTGTATATTCGAGCGTGCTTCGCGTGCCCATCATCGCCGCGAGTTTTTCGGCGTCTTCGGGTGAGTTCTGCCGGTGCAGGATGAAGTTGTTACAGTTGCCAACAACCTGATTGATGAAATGGTCGGCGTTATCCCTGCGCCCTGCGGCGATATCGGAAAGGCTCTGGGTCGAAAGCACGGCATGAATGCCTGCGCTCCTGCCCATATTGATGACGTTGAGCACCTGCTCCCCGGCAAAAACCGAAAACTCATCAAATATCACATAGACCTTTTTCCTCTCGCCGCCCGCAAGCTGCTGGGCCATCGTCGCCTTGAGGTCGTTTATTATCAGCTTGCCCAGAGTCTGGGACATCGAAGGAAACTCGAGAGCCGGAAGGCAGAAGTAAGCAATGCCGTTTTCCCTGATGATATTTTGAAGCGTCAGAACCGGCTTGCCTTCTTCGATCTTAAACAGCGGCCCGATTTCTGACGCTGTAAAATTGCGGATTTCTGCAATCAGGCTCTCGATATTTTTGGCGGCTTCATCCTGACTATTCAGCTCATCCATCAGGGCTTGCGCGTCCGGAATATTCCGCTCGTTTTCGCGCACCAGTGATTTCAGCCGCTTTAAATCGAGATGACTGGAAAGCGAGGTCAGGTTACAGGGAATGCCGCAGGCATCCATGACCTTGAAGACTGATTGCAGATAACCTTCAGCGAGCTTTTTGTAATGTTCCTCGCTCCAGTCGCGAAGCTCGATAATCCGGTCTTTCCTGGAAGTAAATCCACCTGCAGATAGAGGATTATAAGACAGGCTCTCGCCGTTCATGGCAAAGAGCGATACCTGCCTTTCCTGTTGCTTTCCGAACCGGGCAATGCGGCAGGCAAGGTCGTAATCGCCTTTGCCGTCGATATAGATAAGCGGGATCGCGCGGTTAATCGCGCTCTCAACGATATTGCAAATCGTCACCGTTTTGCCCGAACCGGTCGTTCCCAGCACCAGCGTGTGCTGGTTGGCCGCCCTGTCGGTCAGTTCGATGATGCGGGCGTGTCTATCGGTGCCGATAAGCGAGCCCGCTTTGGTATCGGCCCTTTTGCGGTTAACCAGTCTCGCGGGAAGGTCACCTACCTTCCCGTGCAATCGCTCCATTGGTTTATCCCGCTTCAGGCTTCCAAGCGGGTTCTGGAATTTTAGCTTTCCAACGCCATACGCTCCGGCCCCGCAAAATGCTCCTGCCGGAGCGCATGAAATCCACACGCCGGGACTGGCCAGCCATTTTGTGGCAGCTGCCGAAATGGCCGCCAGCTCCCCCGGATTAAACAAAAACGAAATCAGACTTTCAGGTAAGGCGGAAAGGTAAATTCCTGAAAAAGAAAATACCGGGCCGGTTATCCATGCAATCAGGCCCTGATGCACCATCATCCCTGTGATTGCGGATAACGCCGCTATAGCAAACGCAGGAAAAGCGTTTGCACGGAAGGCTTTCAAAATGAAGAAAAGAAGAGCGCCGGAGACAAAGACCAGAGGCGCAAACAGCGCCGAAGCAATCACGGCCACAATTGCCGGATCAAGTGGCTCCTGCCCGTATGCGGCTTTACCCTCACTCATGCTGCCATGGCTTTCTGGCAAAGCTGCGCGGGCAGTTCTTTTATTTTGATGAAGGAATAGCCGCGCGCGGCTTTTTCCAGGGCTCTGGCAACCTCTTTGCTCCCGGCGAAGTACCACACTTCTTTGATCGCGAGGTTGCCGCCATATCCGTCAATGATGCTTTGAATGCGGCTGCGGGATTTTACCGATAGTTCAAGCTCGATAGCTATCGGCTTGTCCTCTCCGATATACAAATACCCGTCGGCCACATGGCCGAAAAGACCGGCTCCACTAAGACCTTCGTCATGACGTATGCGCCGGTCAGGTTTAAACGATCCGCCATGCTCGTGCTCGAGCATTAAAGCCAGATCGACCAGCATCAGATCATGCCGGTACGTGCCCATATTTATAGTGCTTAAAGGCAAGAGCTCGTCGCCGCTGGCGATAACGCCTTTTCTGGTTGCCCTGTAGACTTTCGACTGGCCATGTAAAACCCAGTCGCAAGTCAGATATCCAGCATCGACAAGTTTCTTTGCTCTCACATATGCTGCTGTACGGCCTACGGCCATGAACTTTCTTATTTGCTCCGCACTCGCAAAGCCAAAACCATTTACCCACTGCAAGATCCCGGTATCACGTTCCTGGAATTTCATTCCCGCAGCCACCCTCTATTACCGTCCAATTAACTACTAAAAACCCTTTTCCTTAACCCCTTCTCTTAACCTTAAAAAAAATAACCAAACAATCATTCTCAACTCCTGATTAATACCGCCCCGCCTGTTCCAACCTCACGCCCATGTCCCTTCCTGACCTCAATCGAACGCATGTTGTTTGGTTGAGGTCAGGAAGGCAGGCGGGCGTAAAAACTAAGCTGGCGGGGCGGTCTAAGGCTTCAGGGTACGGAAAACTGTTTTCCGTACCTTGTTTCGTAGGTAAAGGAAATCTACTGAGCTGCTACTGCAGGTTCTTTTCGCGTTGGCTTGGGCTTTTTAACGTTAATCGCCGAAGCGTCCAGCGTGGTTTTGATGTGGGCAGCATAATGCTTTTCGATCATCTCGACACTGGTGCGGCAGTTCTTGGCTATCTGATAGATATCTGCACCCTCCATAAGCCGCATACAGATATAGGTATGCCTGAGGCTGTATGAGGTACGGGCATTGCCATCACGGTCGTATTTCAGTTTTTCACGGTTAAGCAGGTTATTAAAAAGCTTGATGTGATTTCCCGGAAAAACAAAATCAGTCGGCTCCGGCAAAGCTGACTGTTTTTCGGGTTCGCCTTCCTCGTTTTTGGGAACCTGTTTTGGCCGGTTTAAAAGCCTCTCGTAAGGCCGGACAGCACCGGATGTACTTTTGCAGTACCCAACGCCACGCTTGCCTCTGACCTCGATAACGAGGATTTTATCGCCTGAATACTCATCTTCAACAATTTCCACGTCACGATGCTGGAGGTTTTTGGCTTCGTCAGGCCTGAGGCCGGTATTGGCCATAAACAGCACGTAGTCATGCACCTGCTCGGCATTCCAGCGATAGGCGGGGAGGACGTTTCTTGCATACTTTACTTGTGGCTTCATAAAGCTGCTTGTATTCGGCGGGGCTGAACCATGGACGGTGCACGATTTTCCCTTGCGTCTTGTAGGGCGGCGACAATTCCGGCAACGCAGAAAGCCAGCCATGGCGTATAGCGGTCTTCAGGACCTGCCGGAGCGTGACTATCTCGTTATGAATGGTTTTACGGGCCGGTGGAGTTGTTTTTGGTGGCCTGTTGCTTCTTGAATGCTCGGGGTTTTGATCGGGCTGCGGCATCATACGGTGAAACCGATATTCCTGAACCTTACCGGCTGTCACTTCCGAGATCGGGAGATTCCCAAAGAAAGGGTTCAGGTGGACTCTGAGACGAATAGCGTGCCCTTCGACCCATTTGGGGCTGCGCTGACCTTCAGTGATAACTTCATATTCTTTTAAAAAGAGATCAGCGGCTTCCTTGAAAGTCTTCTCATCCTTCAAAAGGCCCGCGCGGGATTTGCCTCGCAGCTCCAGATACCAGTCTTCGGCAAACTGCTTTGCCGCCTGCAGGCTTTCTTCCTTCGTGCTTGTCCGGCGGTGTTTGCCTTGCAGGTAGGTTACGCACCACCAGAAACGGCTGTCAGGCCGCTTGTAGAGCTACACCTTGTTGCCAAGAATCGAATGCCTTTCCATGGCCCTGTTTCTCCCGTATTTAACCGTGTCAAAAATGTGCACGAAACGTATACGAGTATTTTAGCAGTTTTTCTGGAAAGATATCAAGACTAAGTGCTTGAAAAGATTGGTTGGGGGAGAGGATTTGAACCTCTGGCCTTCAGGTTATGAGCCGTATATATCCACACCATAAGTAATTGATAATATGAATAAATATGAGTTTAAAATTTTAAGCGTGCACCAGAACGTGTACGGATAGCAGTAATTTTACGGTATTTATATACCTTTTCTTAAGGCAAAAAATTTTAGGAAGTCGGGACTTGGAAGGGATGAGTATCAAGTCACAGACTGGTTTATCCTCTGCCGGAATTTATTGCGCAAAACGCTATAAATCATAATTAATATAAACTTTGACCATCTGCAGGTTTATTTGCTAATATATTTATAGCGATTAATGCTATAAATATTTGATTATACAAACCCATCATATCATGAGGAAGAAATCTGAGAAGGCTCGCAATTTAATTCAAGAAGGAGTGCTCGTTACTCCTTCCTGGCTTATGAAGCATGGCGTTACTCGCAGCCAGATGAATAACTGGCTTAGAAGCGGGCAACTTGTAACAGAAGCGCATGGCGTTTATCGCAGACCCGGCCCGCCGCTAAAGTGGCAATCCGTCGTCTACTCGCTCCAGTGCATGGACGAATTCGACCCGGTAATCGGCAACATTACAGCACTCGAAATGCTGGGTTTTGGGCATTATTTGAGCTTTGCGGACAAACAAACCGTTCACCTCTATTACAGAGAGCGGATGCCCGAATGGCTTTCAAAGATAGAAACAAATGCCGAATTCGCTCTCCACAGGGATATCTTATTTTCTGGCTCGAAAGGTTTGTCGAGTGTTGAGTGGAATGAAAAGCAAGGCGTGACATGGAATAACGACCCGCTCTCTGGCCTTAAGTCAGAACCTTGGGGAAACTGGGACTGGCCGATAACCCTCTCGACTCCGGAGCGGGCCGTTTTGGAAGTCCTTGACGATGTGCCATCGGCAGTGTCGTTCGAAACTGCTGACCAGCTTATGCAGGGCCTGGTGAATTTATCACCAGGTCGGCTGAAGCGGCTCCTATCCGATTGCACTAGCGTTAAAGTCAAACGGCTGTTTTTCTGGTTTGCGGAAAGGCAGAATCATGCTTGGCTGAAACGGCTGGACCCGGAACAATTTAATCTGGGTAGCGGAAAGAGGATGCTCGTAAAAGGCGGAACTCTTGATAAGAAGTATCAGATAACCGTGCCTTTCGAGATGGGAAATTGATATGAGTTTTTTTAGCTCTTTTAATAATTTTGGTCGTATGGGATCAAGCGGGTCACCGCCAAAACCGTCGATTGATCGTAACAGTTTGTATTACAGGCAAGTGCAATTGCTTATGCGGGTGCTTCCTTTTGTCGCAAAAG
>CAZJRT010000069.1:0-8182 GCA_964548445.1 uncultured Pseudobdellovibrionaceae bacterium | reverse complement strand
ATCCGTACCTCGGTGCAGATAAAGATCACAACGACCTGGTGCATCACCAAAAGTATCGAAATGCTTTTCGATAGAACGGCCCGACAGGGAAATTAGCTTGAACTCACCGCCCTCTTCTTCAAGTGAAGGCGGCGGTCCCAATTCATCAATCTTGTCATGCAGGCGATGCTTGTAAATATGGTTTCGAAAGTCCGGATATTTCCCTAGCGAGAGATCGTAATTACAATCCTGAAGCAGTCCCAGCAAACGCAATAAATCTGTTTTACTTTCAAATACTTTAGGAGAGCTCTCCATAAAAGAGCCTTCCTCCAATACAAAAGCACCATTTTGATCCTGCGAGTATTCGATACGGACTATATCAATAGGCGGAGGAGCTTCCATATCCATTGGCGGATCTTCCGGCTCGGCAATGATTTTGTATATATGCCGCTGACTTTCCTCGTCATATTCATATGAGGTTCCTGCAAGCCAGCTCATTCCGGAGACAATCTGCGTAGCGGCAACATCGCGGTCACCTGCCATCTGTCTTACCGGCTCCAGCGAGTTGAAATAATAGCCATTCAGTGCGTGCAGGCGTTCCTGTGCCGTGAAAGATCTGGGATCAGCCTCTTTCAATTCCGGAGGCAATAGTGATTGTTCAAGCTCTATTGGTGGTAACGTAAAGCGCGGTTTGTCACCCGGCATTTCAGCTGCTTTGGTGAAGTAAGAATGCAGAACGCTTTCCAATTCATCCCAGCCGTCTGATTTCAAGCCTTTAAATACCGGCTTTGAACCAGTGACAGAACCTGCCAGATGAATTCCTTCCAGATCTGAATCTTCGAAATCCTGCCCTATGCGATGCAAAGGTTCGTTATTAATCAGACGATTTTTTACACGCGAGCTAAACGCGAACATCCGGTTAATAAGCCTGCGATATTCCGGGCGAAACGGGTTGTGCGATCCGCCATTAATAGTGCCCTGGAATATCTGCTTTCCATTCCACCAGATCTGTTCGGGAATGATATCGGGGATTTCGTCAGTGTTTTGCGAAGGATCCCTGATCCCTCTTATCTGCAATACGTGATAATCCTCTTCCTCGTCGCCATTGGAATTACCCCATGGCAAATGACGGTGATAAACTATCTTGTCGTCAAATATGCCGGTTTCAGAGTCATAGGAAGTATGGGAAGTTACATTGATATTCTGAAGTCCATCAGGATCATTAGCCGAGCGGGATAGAACAAAAGGTTTCTCGAAGGAAATTGCATCTAAAGCCTGCTTGCGCTCTGCCTCGCCACGCGAACGCAGAGAGAGGCCGCGCCAAAGCTTCAGCTTTCGCAGCACCTTGTCGAGTGCAAATATCCCCCTGTCTTCCTCGCTTACGAGGCCCATCTAATAAATACTCCCAAACGCGTACATCAACCTTGGCTTCTTTAATAGAAGCCTTTCTTATTAGCGCACATCGATACCCGGAGAACGTATATCCACACTGTGTTGACGGAAGATGTTCCCCTTCCTGTCCCAGTCGCTTAAGTTCTGCCAGGCTTTGTGCGATTCCCTATAATCGTTATGCAGATCCCGTAAATAATAGTTATCAAAAGAAGCTATTCCGCGGAATGTCAGGTTACCGGGTACTGGCCAGTAGACATTTGGCTTAACTTCAATTGCTTCTGCTCTCGACCATGCCCAGATCATTTTGGCAAGTCGGGCTTTTTGCACAGGATCAGACATATATTTGGTATAAAAATCAGCCGGCTTGCTGGCCTCCGGCTGCCTGAATGCCTGATATTCGGTATCCTTGAAGAATGCATCATATTCTTGCGTGCTTTTACGCTTAGCCGGATCTTCTATCCGTGAAAATTCCGGCAGGCTCTCATCATAAGGGAAACATACCAGTAATTCCGGATCAATCTGGGAAAGATCAATAATCGGTTCCTTATGCGGATCACCACTGAAATCATCGCTGCTTGAAACCTTGTTACGGCGCTCAGGATCAAGAATGCGCTCATAAACGTCCAGCACCCTTGCAAACGGAACATAGTAATCCGGAAGGCTGGGCGGATTGGGCTTTTCCAGTTGCGCCTTGTTAGCAAGTCCCATGTGAATGATAAGATCGGCCAGATCCAGCTTTGCCGGCTCTCCTCTTTGCTGCGGAGGTTTCCAGTAGTCGAAATCCATAAAGAACTCGTGCTTGTAATTGCCACCGGAATAGGCTCTTGGAGTAAGTCCAGTTGCCGCCATCAGCCCTTCACTGACGCACCAGCTTTGTAAACCTGTTAAATGACCTGCCGGTAAAACAATGCCATTTTCCTCAAGGCCGATAAGACGTCTTGCAACAGTCTCAACAACTCGTCCCGAAGCGTGCATCGAACCTCCGGCAGCAAAAGCTTCGTGTTTTTCGGTATCTGTACCTTCACGGCGCCCGGTATAAGAGCCGACTTCGGCCGAAATATCAGAAAGACAATCAACGCTGCCTGCCTTGATAGAATCCCGCCATTTCTCATACTTCCGGCTCTTCATTAATTCGCGAACACGATCCTGGAAATCAGCAGCATTTTCAGCGCCTGCTTCTACGACATATTTAGCACTGCCATTTGCAAGGGCATCGAACAGACCTGAAAGCTCTTTAGGATCACCAACCTTGTTTTTAGCCATCCATGCTGAAGCACGTATGCCACCAGTTGGATCGTCAAGATATAAAACCCTGTTCGGCATATCGAGAGGCGGTATTCCATCATGCAGGAATGTCGCAAGAGTATGCATAGCCACAGTTTGATCAAATGTCAGGTGATCAGGATCCGGCTCATCATCCGGATTACCAGCCTGCCCCAGACGAGCAAAACACCTGTCGTTATACATTTTGGGATCGTATTTTGCCGTAAATGGCCCTTGCGGCAAATGCTGGGCAACATCAGGCAAATCAGCCATCCGGAAACCAAATTGCAAAACCGGAGGATCTCTCCGTTCTGTAACATATTGGTTGAGGGTACGGTTCTCAAAACCACCACGCGGCAAGTAAGAAAGAACTTCTTTCGAAATTTCCTCAATTGGCTTCAAATTTGGTTTTGAAGGCTCAACATGCTTTTCCCAGAAAGCTTTCATATGAGGATCCTGATCCAGCATCTCGTGCAGTGTCGGCCAGTTACAATACTCAGCAAGAAATGGCAGCATTGTCTCGCGGAGTTTTGCGAGCTTTGCCTTTTCGGCTTCATCAGCATAATGAGCCTTAATAGTTTCTCCTGCCCGATCCTTCATATGATAGTCACCATTGCGGAAAAGTTCGTCATGCATGAAGCATGCAACCACAAGAGCAGCAGCATTCTCGGATCGAACTTCGTATTTCTCTCCTTCGACTTCAACAGGCTTTGGAATTTCGTAGACCAGATGACGGCAGATTTCGTGTACCTGATCATAGAACGAAACAGGCTGCCCCATAACATCAATGAAACTGAAGCTTTGCCCACGGCGCACCGCCATCAGTTCCGGCGCACCAAATGCTGCAGCAACCCCGACGGCCTCTTCCAAAGGCGCATTTCCTGACCATGCCCTCGGGCCTCCCAGAATTCCGTGCGTAGTATCATTATGCAGACAGAGAGGCCCCCAAAGATGTACTTCCCAGACCGCATCCTCATAAGCAGCACCGCGCAATAATGAATGATTTTTCATGATCTCGCGCATGTATTGCTCACGACGATCAGGAGAAATAATGTATGTATCGCGCTTACCGGTTTCTGGATTGCGGATATTCTGAGCAGCGATTGAAGAAAGAATACGGGAATCGCGATAGTTTTGGGCGAAAACATCACCTCCCATAACTTCGGGATCAAGAATATCACCCAGACGCCTTACTCCGAAATATGGCTTATCGTCGCCGGATATAAAACGCTCACTCTGTCTGACAATTTTATCAGCAAATTGACGAGCCACTTGCCAGCCACTCCAGCCACTTGAGGCAGGATAATAAAACATAGCCTGCCTGTCATAACCGGCTTTCGCACGTGAACGACCGTAAGCATAGGCCTCGGCGTTCATATGAAGCATTTTCCAGTAAGGGTCTTCATAGTTCGGGCGTGGGTAGTAACTGCCCATGTTGTGAATCAGATCTCCTGCATAGATCGGAGTTCTGGAGATCCATTTGCTACCAGTTGTCGAAAGTAGGGTTTCCATATTTTTGCCTGCCCCGTATACAATTTATGACCCGGTTTTATCTTTGGCACGCACGTTTCTCCCTAAAACGTACGTCACTAAATCTGATTTTCGGGTTCAATTGTTTTTCGGGAATACAGCGACGGTTTTATAATGTCTCCCAGCGCTTATTCCCCCCACACGGTAAGCGACCTTAAACAAAAAATGTTTCTGGTCAAGCAGATTTTATGGAATTTTTTGCGCACTTGCATTAACAGTGCGATTCTGTTATCGAAAATCAGTGTGCAAAAATTCAGGAGTAGCAAATGGGGATCATTGCTCCAGTTCCGCACCATTATCCAGTGGTGCCAAAACCGGTTATTGATTCGTTTCTGATTGATGATTCTCTCAAGGATGAACGCCGTGAACTTTATAGTATCCTGCTGGATTGCTATGATATTTATAATGGATACTTTAAAGATCAGGAACATCCGCTGGTAACTCCGGAAACTGCGGAGTGGGCCTTGCGCCATACTGATCACACAACGTTAATGCCCAATAAAGCCGAGGGACGCGAATGGATGCTGCGTCTTGCTTTCGAAGCGGCAGATCCTGTTCCTATGCGCTCTATCTGCGCACAGCCGGATAAAATTGGCCCGGTAATCGAATATCTGAAAGATCATCCTGATGTACGCATCAGTGTTGTTACCGGCTTTCCGCATAGTGCATGGACCCCTGAAAACGCCAAACGTGAAATAGATAACGTCGCCAAGATTCTAAAAGACGTAAAAAACCCTGTTGATATTGATACAGTAGCCAATTACTCGGCATGGATGGACGGTGACCATGAACTTGTACGTAAAATCATGGAAGCCGAAAGCCAGGCATGCAAAGAGCATGGATTTACCTGGAAATGTATCCTCAAGGTTTCGGTACACGCCTTTGCCTCAAAGAACGAAGTCTATGGTTCGGACACGTACAGAAGCATACGCGATATGGGCATGATGGCTCTGGAAGCAGGAGCGGACTGTATCAAGACCTCTACGGGGCAGGCAGCGATGCAGCCCTATAATGACTTTGTAAAAAAAGATGTCGGCCATATTCCGCTGGCCCTGATGATGATGAGCGCCATTGCCGAATTCAACAAGAACAACAACACTCATCGCTGGCCCAAATTTTCTGGCGGCCACGAAAGCGAAGCTGATGCTGCCGTATTTCGCTATGCTATGAGCAAGGTTTTGCCAGAAGTAGAAAATGAAGCGGTATTTGGCGCCAACTACCGCTTCCGCAAGCGTCTGTTGAATTATCTGGCAGAACAGGGACGAGAAATGGATCCTAAACTATTAATGCCTCATGGCATAGAAACAGATTCGCTCCCCAGGCACCTGACGGGACTGCCCGACCCCAGGCAACAGCCAAAGATCAATCAACCGGAAATTTCATGAGATAGCAAATTCGGGCCCTGATAAAGGTGGCCTTTTATTAATCTGATCAGATTGGTTATCATTACTGCCAAGCAAATGGCTGGTGATTGTCTTTAATCTGTCTTTTAGTTCTCTCAAACGCTTTTCATGCTCAAAAGGCAGGACTGCCAATTTGTTAACGCGCTGGATTTCTTCACCCAGATGATTTTGCTGTTCCTGAAGAGCTTCCAGTTTATTTGGCAAATCACGATAACTGGAAACGAGCCTTTCCGCGAGCGCAGCCTTTCCAGCTGCATCCCCAAATTTTTCTGTCAAACATTCCGGGCCTGTAACAATAAGTGTTTTAGTATTCTGCCCATCGTCCGCCGATATGCTAAATGAGTATTTATTTTCATTATTCTTACCGCTGACCTTCACAGTCACCGACATACCATAGAGCGTTCCTATGGTTGTTTTGGCGCTCTGCTGCCCCGAAGCCAGCATCTTTTGACGAAGCTGCTCCAGCACTTTAGTTAAACCCTCGCCCGCAGATTCCGGGTCTTTGAAACCTTGACCATTTAGAACAAGGGGATATTGCCTTTCATCAAAACCGGCAACTTTCTGTACAAGAGTTTCAACCTGACCGATTTTCTGATTAAGCCTCTTTGATTTATTTTCAAGTTTCTCAACTGCCTTGCGGGAACGCATACGTTGATGGTCGTGGAGAATTTTCATTCGCCTGAGATTTTCGAACTGTCGCTCAACATTATCCTGCTCATAAAGAAGCGGATCATTGGCAGCTATTGCCTTAACTCTGGAAAAAGTCATAACCAGATCATCGGCTTCCTGGAAAGAGCGAACAGAATAGTCGCCTTTCATAATTTGCTGAATAAACCCTGCCTTACGCTCAAGCGTCTGCCACAAATAAACGTCAGCAGAACCTTCCATCACATAGCGCAGAATTTCTACATGTTCATTATCATTACCCGGTCTTAATATCCGCCCGTCACGCTGAATAAGATCACTTGGTCGCCATGGTGCATCAAGATGATGTTCAGCGATCAAGCGTTTTTGGAAATTGACCCCGGTCCCACCTTTTTGTGTTGTGCCAATAGCAACTGATATCTCGCCATTATTGGCCTTGCGTGATAATTCTCTCTTATGCCTGTCGGAAGAATAATCGTGTACAAACTGAATAGATTCTGCGGGAAGACCTTTTTCAACAAGCTTTTGTTTAATGATGTCATACACCGACATTTTGCTTGCCCCGTCAGGCACGCCAAGATCACAAAAAACCTTTTGGAAGCTACCCGTCAGTTTTTCGGATTCACCTCTTTCAGAATAGTAAACCTGATCTTTATTTGCGTAGTAGCGTTTGGCCACTTCATCAACAAGCCGATCAACTTTGGTTTCCTCATCGGGATCAGCCTCCAGTCCCACTAGACAAGGGTGAACTGTAGCAAGGCGCATATCATTGATTATTTTCAATGCATTATCTTTATCAGATGAAACTGCTCCATGCCGGACTTCATCGTAACGCCGAGCCAAACCTTCAAAAAACTTTTCTATTTGTTTTGTAGGCTTAACGCTAACCACCTGCGGCTCTCCCGTCACTTCGCCTTTATCATTCACAAGTTCGGGCTGTGGCAGATTAAGATCTTCAGGCAAAAGAATATCTGCAAAATTGTGGAACATACGCATAAGTTCGGGCAAATTCTTGTAACGAGACATGCGGGTCATTGCCCTGTAAGAGCCTCCCCCTGGTGACATTTCGATTGTCTCGACCATTTTGCCAAACATTGTCGCCCAGGCATCAAAACACTCCATCCCTTGCTCATGAAGCATCTCGGGCTCCATGTAAATCAGCCAGGTATAAATTTCCGACATGGCATTCGAAATCGGAGTAGCGGTCATCGCTGTCAGACACGCTCCCGGATTCAGCTTGTTAAGATGATAGAGCTTATCCAAAAGTACCGCAGACCTTTCACTTCCGGTTCTGCTCATTCCTTCAATACGTGAATCTATATGAAGATTTTTATATGAATGACCTTCATCTATGAATAGTCGGTCAACGCCCATATCCTCAAAGTACAGGCGCCCGAAATCTTCCCTTTTTTCAAGATATGAAACCCAGTCAGAGTGATCGGCATCTTTATTAAGAAGGCTATCTAAATCCGCATCCTCATCAAGTGGAACAATCGCCTTAACAGCATCTTTTTTTGCGTTATACAGATTTTCAGCATGAGATCGCATATCTTCCGGGACATCGGTCGTTAATGAATCATAATCTTCCCGGGCCTCTCTCGCTTCGTCCAAAGCTTTTTGCAAACGGGTTTGCGGTGACACCTTGATACGATCAAACAAGGGCTGGGAAAAGAAGATGGCTTCCCCTGTAAATGTCCTGGCCTTGTTAATAGCATGCTCGATCAAATCATTCCCTGTAAGCTTTCCTCCTTGCTCATCAAGCAACATATCTTCATCCAGAACCAGGATATTAGCGTTGGGGTAAAGCTTCATGTAATCTCGTGAAAACTGGCTTCGCATATTAGGAGGCATTACAAAGGCTGCCTTTTTAAACATTCCAATCCGGTGCATCTCATGACACGCTGCTGTAGCGGACCAGGTTTTACCACTACCTACAGCCTGACCATTCAACATGTTTGTGCCAGTCAGAA
>CAZJRT010000068.1:0-8258 GCA_964548445.1 uncultured Pseudobdellovibrionaceae bacterium | reverse complement strand
GATAACTTGGATCTGCCGACAAGCATGGACGCCAGGTTTTTCTTCCAGAGGATATGATCAGACTTTGCAAAATCCATAACTGAATCGGGAATATCCATCCCCCCATACTCTTCAAGGCGTTTATCAATCTGCTGGGCAGATTTGGTTGAAACATCGGTCGCTTTTTCAGCATTTTCAAGAGAGAGCAGAGTTTTCTGGCGAATAACATCAATGCTGCGGGCAATTTCTTCAATAGCAGCAGTTTGCTCTGTGACGCTTGAAGCAGCCGAAGACATCAGTCTTGTAACGTTCTGAATGTTTTCTACAACTGTTCCGATCTCATCGCCAGCTTTGTGGATGTTGCTGCGCCCTGCATCGACTTCACCAACGGACTGGGTCATGGCGGCAGACATCTCGTTCATGCCTTCTGTGATGGCTGTGATCTTTTCACGAATATCTTCCGTCGCTTTACCGGTCTGTCCTGCAAGCTCCTTAACTTCAGATGCCACAACAGCAAAACCTTTGCCCGCGGCTCCCGCTCTTGCCGCCTCAATTGTCGCGTTAAGTGCAAGGAGATTGGTTTGCTTGGCAATGCTTTCAATCGTTCCCAGCATGTCGGTGATAGCGTTTACTGCTTCAGAAAGGTTTTCCAGCCTGTCATTTGCGGTGTTTACGGAAGTAGCTATACTATCAATACTGCGCACTGAATTTTCTACGGCTTCCCGTCCGTTGGCTACTGCTTCTTCTGTAGTTTTTGCCGCTTCAACCACGCTGTTACTGGATTGGGAAATCTCGTTGATAGTAGCGTTGAGTTCTTCTATTGCAGAAGCAATTGTATTGGTATTATCTGCAACTTCCCGAACATCACCTGTAACAAAAGAAACCGCCGCCAACGCTTCACTTGATTGCATGGAAAGATCTACCATGCTCTCCAGGTCGCCATGACGCTGTTCGGCCATACTTTCTGCCAGTTCCTTGATTGCAACGGCAAGTGGATCAGTTGCGGATATATTAATATGAATATTTCCGCCAATCAGGCTGCGTATAGCCTGCAAGTGTTGACTGTTATCTTTTTGAGTTAATGTACCCAAAACTTCTTCTTCTGCAAGCGATGACATGTTTATATGCTCCTTGGGAAAATATTGTAATGCAATTGTTACAGAATAACATTGACCTGCATTATTTCCTAAGGGCCCCGGTTGCAATAGTATGTCAGAGTATTACTTTTGTTATGTTTCCATTACTTGGATATACATTTATTTTTTATGTGTTCAAGGTTTTGAACTACTGCTTCAGAGGCTTTGGACATGGCTTCGAATTCTTCCAGGGCGCCGACCCTGTCTCCGCTGGCGAATAGTTCGGCAGCTTTCTTGCCATGATTGTGAACGGCAGCATGCGGCTCTTCAATGGCTGTATAAAACTCACACTCTTTCATGCCTCTGTCCTCAACTGAATAATACCATTTGCCAAGCCGGCAATGATGATGATCGGAAAGTTCGCTGGCCGAAAGCTGTGATCTTCCCACAAGCATGGCAGCCAGATTTTTCTTCCAGAGGATATGGTCGGATTTTGCAAATTCGATTATTGAATTGGGAATATTCATGTCCCCGAATTCTTTTAGTCTTGCATCCATCTGCTCGGCCGATTTTGTTGTGGTATCAAGTGCCCGTTCAGAGTTTTCCAGCGAGCGAGAAGATTTCTGACTGATGACATCAATGCTCCGCGCAATCTCCTGTATTGCCGCAGACTGTTCAGTGACGCTCGAGGCTGTCGATGACATTAATCTTGTAACATTTTGAATATTTTCCACTACAGCGCCTATTTCTTCGCCTGCCTTGTGAATATTGCTGCGTCCTGCATCGACTTCGCCAACAGACTGGGTCATGGCTGCAGACATCTCATTCATACCTTCAGTAATGGCTTTGATCTTTTCCCGGATGTCTTCTGTAGCCCTGCCGGTTTGTCCGGCCAGTTGCTTAACTTCAGAAGCTACAACAGCAAAACCTTTGCCCGCGGCGCCAGCTCTTGCTGCCTCGATAGTAGCGTTCAAGGCAAGAAGATTGGTTTGCTTGGCAATGTTTTCAATTGTTTCAAGTATTTGTGTGATCGCAGTGACGGCTTCTGAAAGATTCTCAAGGCGCTCATAAGCGGAGTTTACTGAGGTCGCGATACTGTCGATGCCGCGTACGGAGTTATCCACTGCTGCCCGGCCATTATTTACGGCTTCTTCTGTGGCATTAGCGGCTTCGACCACGCTGTTACTGGAATGTGAAATTTCATTAATAGTCGCGTTTAGTTCCTCGATCGCTGAAGCGATAGTATTGGTATTGTCGGCCACTTCCCTGACGTCTCCGGTGACAAAGGAAACGGCAGAGAGAGCTTCGCTGGATTGCATTGACAAGGCTACTGTCTGCTCCAGGTTCGTGCGCCTTTCACGAGTTATTTTCTCGGCCAGTTCCGTTAATGCTGTGCAAACTGCATCGTCAGGCTCCAGGTCAAGTTCGAAATCACCATCGAGCATTTTTTGAAGAGCTTTTAGATATTTTTCTTTTGGTTCGATTCCGTCTTCTGCTCCTATCTGGGGAGCTTGGTCGCTGGAGGTAGAATTTGTCATTTTTTCACCGGCTTATTTGATATCACTAATATACTATTGTATGCGAATTCAGGTGGATATTAAACCTGTTCTTGAAGTTATATCTTGGGTTGAGACTATAGTGCTCTGATAATGAAGTAATTATGGTTTTAATATGGAGGATCCTGTGGTTTTTCTTTGTTCAAGGTCTTGATGAGCTGTTGCGGCTTCTTCCAGGCTATAAGATCTACTTACAGGTATTACTACTCTTCCGCTAGTAACCAGATCAAAAAGCTTGCCGGATGATTTGAGTAATTCATTCCTGTCCGCGTTGTAGTCCATTAGAGATGGACGGGTGAGATATAATGATCCTCTGGTGCCCAAACTGGAGAGATTGAAGGGAGGGACCGGCCCGGAGGATTGGCCAAAACTTACCATCATGCCCCGTGGCGACAGGCATTCCAAAGATGTTTCGAAAGTGCTTTTTCCAACGGAATCATATACAACAGGCACACCTTTCCCATTGGTATATTCCATTACTTTGGCAAGGAAATCTTCCCGGGTATATATAACCGGATAGTCGCAGCCGCATGACTTCGCAATGTCTGCTTTTTCAGAGCTCCCTACGGTGCCGATTACTGTAACACCCAGATGTTTTGCCCATTGACACATTATCTGGCCTACACCGCCAGCAGCAGCATGGATGAGGATAGTTTGCCCTTCTTTTACGGGATAGGTCCTGCAAAGCAGGTATTCTGCCGTCATGCCTTTGAGCATCATCACTGCTGCCTGATCGTCGGAAATAGAGTCGGGCAGGGGAACCAGATGACTTGCCGGCATGATGCGGGCCTCGGAATATGCCCCCACTGGCGGAGAAGCATAAGCCACTCTCTGTCCGGGGTTCAGGTGGTCTACTCCTGCGCCGCATTTCACCACCTCTCCAGCGGCTTCTATTCCGGGAGTAAATGGAGTGTAGGGAACCGGGTAAGAACCTGTTCTGTGATAGACATCGATAAAGTTCAGGCCAATTGCAGTGTGTTTGATCAGAACTTCGTCAGGGCCGGGGTTAGGTAACTGGACTTCCTGAAGCTGCATTACTTCGGGGGATCCTGGATTGTCGATGATAATTGCACGGGTTTTCATGGCAGTTTTAATCTAGTTTAAGTATCAGGTATGGCAAGTTTTTTCCTGCTGGTATAAAAAGAAATATTGACCCTTTGGGCCTAGAGTACAAAGATTAATACGAGATTGAAACCAAACCCGCCAGGAAAAGAAATGACTGAAATAAAAGTTCCGACTTTAGGAGAATCCGTAACCGAAGCAACTGTGGCCAGATGGCTGAAAAGTGAAGGCGATCCGGTAGAGGTGGATGAAACGATCGCTGAACTGGAAACGGATAAAGTAACTGTAGAGGTGAACGCACAGGAAGAAGGGATGATCGAGAAGATAACTGCTCCTGCGGGTAGTAATGTTGAGGTTGGTGGAACATTAGGAGAAATTAAACCCGGCAAAGTCTCTAAAAAGCAAAAAGAACAGAAACCGGAACAGGAAAAGGCCACAGAATCCGGAAAGAAAACAACTGATAAAGGAGAAAAAAAGCTGGCTCCTGCAGTACGCAAAATTGTTGAAGAAAAGGATCTGTCACCGGATGACATACCTGCTACAGGGAAGGGTGGTCGGTTGACCAAAGAAGATGTTATTAATTATTTGGAAGAAGAAAAGCACGAGCCTGCCGGCGAAGTATCCGGAAAAAGAAAAACCGGTCAACAGGAAGAACGTGTAAGAATGACCAGATTGCGCCAGCGTGTGGCGCAGCGGTTAAAGGATGCCCAGAACACAGCAGCTATTCTTACTACTTTCAATGAAATTGATATGAGCGCAGTCATGAACCTGCGTACTGAATATAAGGATATTTTTGCCCAAAAACATGGAGTTAAGCTCGGTTTTATGAGTTTCTTCATCAATGCTGCTGTTCAGGCTCTTAAAGAGTTTCCGGCAATTAATGCCGAAATTGATGGAGATGAAATAGTCTATAAGAATTATTACAACATTGGTGTTGCGGTCAGCGCGCCTCAAGGACTTGTTGTTCCTGTTATTAATGACGCCGATCAGAAATCCATGGCTGAGCTTGAGGCTGAACTGGCGGAGCTTGGTTCCCGTGCGCGTGAAGGCAAGATTGCAATGGAAGAGCTTCAAGGTGGCACTTTCACGATTACCAACGGCGGAGTGTTTGGTTCCTTGCTGTCAACGCCGATCCTTAATGCCCCGCAATCCGGTATTCTTGGCATGCATAAAATCGAGCAGCGTCCAGTGGTTATGCCTGATGGGTCTATAGTGGCCAAGCCCATGATGTATGCTGCCTTATCTTATGATCATAGAATAATTGATGGCCGGGAGGCTGTATCTTTCCTCGTTCGGGTTAAGGAAGATATTGAAGATCCGCAAAGGCTGCTGCTTGATATTTAGATTATATCAGTTTTGAGTTCTTCAAATTTGAGAATTCCATTCTCTTCCAAAGTACGCATGGCGTTTATGCTGTCCTGATCACGTGCGCTGGTTTTATTACCTGTCAGAATTCTTTTTGCACCGATTCCGATAAGATTGACCTGTTCTCTAGCAGTAGGCACACGACTACTGAAGATATTACCGGGGTCAATGCGAATACCATTTCTTGCTGCACCTATAATTAATCGGGTGGTTGGCTCGATAATGTAATTATACTTACCCGCGATGTTCTTCATTTCCTGATCATGTTCAGGAAAGCCTTTTATCTGCCGGGTTTCTGCAACTAAAGCCAGATTTGTTTTTGTAGTAATATCTGTCCCTATTCCCGCTGCGAAAGGTTTTCCTTCCATAACATCGGTTTGTTTTAAAACGAATTCGTCAAAGGAGGTGAAGATCTTGTGCTGTGAAATAGTTTCATGTTTCGGAGGTCTGAAATTTTCAGGGAGTTTTAAAAGAGCCTCCATATTTTGGTTTTTGCGCCAGATTTTGAAAACGTTTATTCCAGCTTTCTCACAAATCCTCAGGCTCATTGTTTCAAAGTACTCACGGCGGCGATTGACGAAATCTTTTTCAAATCCTTTGTGATCAATGTAAATGGTTTGAACCCCTGCCTCGGCCATGTTCTTGGCGCAGTTAGGACAGAAGGGATCCGTGATATAGACCTCAGATCCCTCGGTGCGGGGGGCATTTATGATACACGCTGTTTCCGCATGAATTGTGCCGCTGGCATTGCCGATGCGGGTGTCAGTGCCTAGCTTGTCGACAATTACGCTGGGCCAGAAATTCGTATATGCGATGTTGAACGGGCCACCATCAGGCGTCATTCCGGAAAGCAGGGCGGCAATTTTGTTTTGCGGATGCTCGCTGTTGTTAACTATATCAACAGCCTGCTGCATATATTCATATGGTGTCATCGACATGTATTTAATCTCGGAAAGAGATGGGAGATATAATGGGAGGTTTCCCAAAAACCAACAGTATATTCTCATATTCTGAAAAATAAAAGCTTGTTTTTGGAATTCATTTTTCGTAAAACCTCGCTACGCAAGGAGGTTGCCGATGCAGGATAAAATGCTCGAAAGGGCGATAGAAGTAACTTCGGCCAAGGGTGGTTTCGCAAAGGTTCGTCTTGATCCGGATGATCCGGTAGATTCACTGATAATCGAACAGTTCAAACTCATGAACGAGCGGGGAATGCTTTCGGAACATTTCCTTGCTTATATAACTCATAACGGGGACCGCAATCGTCTTTCTACTACTTCGCGCCAGCCACTAACATGGAACATGATATGCAGACAGCAAGAGGTGAGGGCGGCCTGTGAAGATTTGGGGATATCGCCTAACATCATTGGGGAAGACTGCCACTGGCGCCACGCCGAACTTGTGGATGGCATCATTAATAGTCCCGGCCCCAAGATCCTTTGTCCGGGCAACTCCTTTGAGTCTATGGTGCTGTGCTCGGTTTTAAAAAAGTGCCTGGATGATAATGCTTCTTTTAAAAATAATCCGGTTATTATCTTTAATCCTCGTGTTAATATGCATGGCGAGGAAGTCGGAGGGTACTGGGATAAGTTCCTGGAACTGGGTGGGATGCGCCGCAAGCAGTTATTATTAAAAGGCGTTCATCTCTGTTATGACTCGGATCAAGTCGCCAAGACATGCAGCAAATTAAGCAAAAAACTCAAAATCGAGTTTAACGCCGTATCTCCGCCGCTCAATATCTCACCGGAACATACAGTTTATATATGCAGCAACAACCGGAAAAAGCTCATAGATTTTGGTGATTTATTTGCGGAAATGAACATAGACCTGAAAGTCAGGATTTTATCTGATATTACAGGGGCAATGCGTAATGCTCTGGAGGAAAGCGGTAACGGGGTAGGGAATGCCATGTCCAAGACTACGGCAGCAAACGATCTCATTGACCGCCTCACCCGTTCCAGATCTTTCCTGAATGGCAGTGGCCTGGAAGCTGGAGATACAACCATGTCCAATGACATGGTAATGGAGTTTCATGAGCCGGATCTTTTGCAGCACCCCATGATCGAAAAATATTCTCATCTGGTTATACCAGGTCAGGAAAAGCGCATCCCCGGTAGCGAGATGGCTTATTTCTCGGCTGTCGCAGGATTGGAGAGTTTACTGCATGACGTTAACAGTGTCTTCGATGAATGGGAGCAGGAAGGCAGGCAAGTCGATCGTAGAATTACAATTCGCTCAAGCCTGATATTGACTGAGATTACCTGTTTGAAACGGGTTTGTACTGTCACAGGAGTTCAGACTTATCAGCTGCTTAAAAAGCCCGGCCTTGTGCCCGGAGATGATGGGGCGGATCTTGATACCTTTATAGCATTTCCAGAGAATCCCGACGAGAGCATAGCCCAGATACAGGCCAGAGAGGGCAGGATCCATCCTGATAATCATCATGCTCTTGCTGTGCAGGCATTGATGAAAGTAGCGCAATTACCAGTCAAGAATGTTGTAACAGATAAAGCCAGTTTGCTTAATAAACCATCCCATACCTGTCTGTTAACCGACAGGAATGTACTGGGAGAGTTCAGTCGATCAGATATTAAAGAAATTGGCGGGAATCTGTTTGAGCTCAAGGCGAAAGGCTACAGTCTTATACGTGACCATGTGCCTTTTAATACAATGTCGGATCACCGCAGACTCAAGAAATTTGGCGGGCTTGTAATAATGCCGCCAAAACCGGATATGACACTGGCGGAAAAAGTCAGGCGTATTTTGCTGATGAGCAGCTGGCAGGTAGGGCAGTCACTTGGCGATCATCCTGTGAAAGGCAAGCCGATGATTGTTGCTGATCCTGATTTGCATAAACTGTATCTAGGTTTGCACAGGCGGGGTAAAGTTGCCGCAATGCCGAAAGATTCTTACAGAATGCCAGATCAGTATCGGAATAATCTGGTAGAAGCTCTCGAGGCAGCATGGAATCCTCATGAGCTAATTGATAAGCCGCAGGAGCAGGAGCGATGGGATTTTGAACTGCCGGTTTCCCCCAGGCCATATAACGTGGTTTTGTTTGGTTCTGCCAAAAGCAAGGATCTTGATGGTCTTAAAGCATCATACCAGATGACCCGCTATTTCTGTGAGAATGGTTGGGGAATCAGACACGGTCAGGGTCGCGAAGGCGATATGAATGAATTCGCAAGAGAGGTAATGGATGCCAGGAAAGAAGGACATG
>CAZJRT010000067.1:0-8289 GCA_964548445.1 uncultured Pseudobdellovibrionaceae bacterium | reverse complement strand
GGCCTCAGCGACCTTTTCATTAAACTTTTCAAGAGCCTGATTTGGATCCTGTCCATTCATTACAGCTGTGCGTTTAACCTTGAGCGCAAGAGCTTCCATTCTCGTATTAGCTCTGAATGAAGGATCGTCTGCAATATTGGTGAAATCAAACTGCTTTTTCAGACCGCCTTTTTCTGCAAGCTCCGGCGTTGTCTTGTTGCCTTGAGCCAGAGAGCTTTTCTCCACCACAGGATCAGATTTAGGACTGGTTGATGTCTGGGCCGAATTTTCTGGTCCGCTGCCATTTTTAGCCAGCCGGTCAAGCTTCTCCCAGTCCAGTGAAGGCACCTGATCAGACAGAGATTCTTCTGATGGTAACAAGATATTCTGTCCGGGATTTACTTTATGAACCTGTTCTTCCTCAAAGCCGTTCAGATAAGCGATGTGATTAACAGCGTTTTGTATTCCGCTAATATCGTTATTCTCAAGCCCGTAATGTTCTTTGGCAACATTCCAGAGATTATCACCTTCCTGTACGGCATATCGAGTGTGAGGATTCCCTGTTTCCTGGTCCTGTACAGGAGGTTCAGCTTCAGGCGGCACCACGGGGCCAGGATTATCTTCATGGCCAGGATTATCTTCAGTTGAAGGGTTTTTTTCTTTATTTTCAGGATTTTCAGAAACCTGCATGTCTGCCGCTATCGCCTGGGCTTTTTCCTCAAGATGCTGGAAAAGGTTCGATGAACCGATCTTAATCTCACTGAGCGCCCCGACAGCTTCTCTTTTTAAAGCATCATTTTTCTGGACAACGTCCATCGGCAGATCGTTAGCGTCATAAGGCGAGAGAGAATCGCAGATAAATTCATTCCATTCCGCATATTTGTCCAAGGCTTGCTGATGGGTTTGCGCTAATTCAGGATTTTCAGCGCGAAACTGCTCTAGCGCCTCCAGCCTGGCTTTTGCAAGAGTATGGTCTTTGGCGGATTGTTCCTTGGTAAGATGAATAGTATTCGGACTTCCTTCGGAAGGGGCCGGTTGTTCTTGTTCCGGTGCATTCCGAGGGTTTTTGGCATAACCCAGACCAAAAGCCGGGCTGGCCTGATCGAAGAAATCTTCCATAGTGGTTGCAACTTTGCCCCATACAGAAGCAAAGCTCCGACCATCACTTAAGGTCATGCGATCAAGTTTTTCATTCCGGATAAGACTGTCTACGTAAACCCACTGAGCCCTGATTTGCCGATATTCGGGCATTGTCAGTTCCCTGCTGCCATCAGCATTTAAAGAGGCAGATAGCGTATTATTAAAGAAGTTTTCGACCATTTCATATTTTTGGTCATTGAAAACTTCTCCGCTTTTATCAGCTTCAATCCGGCCCTTGGTTTCAAGATCATTGATAGCCGCCGAACCTATTCTGGCGATATCGTTTAGCGCATCAGCGCCTTCGGGCTTAATTATTATAGAATCTTTTATCATTTGCCGGGCTCACACCTTCTTTTTTTGCCGTTTTGGCCCTGTATCAAATATAGACACAAATTATTAACATATTGCCAAGCAACTCCATTTTCGCATAAATCTTGTTAAAAAATCAAAAATCAGCTTTGGCGCCGGAGGCATGCCACTGTTTTTGCATGAAATTATTGATGTAAAATCAAAATTAACTGAACAGAAAAACCTTGAATCAAACGTCTTGCAATTCCGGAAGAATTCAATATAGTACCCGAAGTTCATCTCTCCGATGCACGCGGGTGTAGCTCAGGGGTAGAGCGTTACCTTGCCAAGGTAAATGTCGAGGGTTCGAATCCCTTCACCCGCTCCAGTTTTTTCACATTTTTTCAGATTTATTTGCCGGTAATCCATGCAATCCCTAAGCATGGCTTTCGCTTCTTTTCAGGCTCTGCAGAGTGTTTTGATCCCTCTATGCATAAACGATCACTAATAACAATAAACCAGCCTTTCTGAAAGACTTGTATTAATCTTTTTTCCAAGGTAAAGAGCACATACGCTTGGTGTAAATACAAACCGCATCGGCAGCTTTAGAGGAGCAAATCTAATGAAAAGAAGTTTAGCTATTATTGCGGCTATCGCAGCCGTATCAATTCCTGCTAGCGCACAGGCAAGAGATCAGATCTTCATAGTCGGATCATCTACCGTCTACCCGTTTGTAACTGTGGTCGCGGAAGAGTTCGGAAACAAAACCCGATACAGCACGCCGATCGTTGAAACCAATGGCACCGGCGGCGGCTTCAAGCAATTCTGCGAAGGCGTCGGCGAAAAACATCCTGATCTCTCCAACGCCTCCCGCGCCATCAAAAAAACCGAAAGAGAGCTTTGCGCCAAGAACGGCGTTACTGATATTACCGAGCTTAAAATTGGCTATGACGGCATAGTACTGGCTAACAGCAAGGAAGCCTCTCGTTACAATCTGACAAAAGAACAAATTTTCCTTGCTCTGGCCGAAAAGATCCCGGCTGACGGCAAGCTGGTCGCCAACCCTCATCAGAAATGGAGCGACGTTGATCCTTCCCTGCCTGATTCTAAAATCGAGGTTTATGGCCCGCCAACTACTTCCGGCACGAGAGATGCCTTTGTAGAACTGGTTATGGAGCCTGCCTGTGAAAATCTGCCTGCATTCAAGACCGCTTATCCAGACAAGAAAGAACGCGGCAAGGCATGCCAGTTAATCAGACGGGACGGTCATTACATTGATTCGGGTGAAGACGATAACGTTATTATCAGCAAACTTCGTAATAATCCTGAGGCCCTTGGTATTTTCGGCTTCAGCTATCTTGACCAGAACCGCAACGCCATTCAGGGCAGCGTAATAGAAAACGTTGAGCCTGCTTTTGAAAATATTGCCGATGGCTCTTATGGCGTAGCCCGCTCACTGTACGTTTATGCAAAGGATGCTCATCTGGACACAGTCAAAGGCATGAGTGAATTTATCGGGGAGCTTGTCAGCTCCGGCGCACTTGGTGAATATGGATATCTTTCCGAAAAGGGCCTTATTCCCATGCCCGCAGAGGAACTTCAAGCACTACAGGCAAAAACCGGGCATCTGTTAAACGACAAAACGCCTGAATAGCATAATACAAAGATAGCGCCATGTTTGGTGAAAAAATAATTTCAATGCCGCAAGGCGCCTTGCTTGCCAAAAAAAAGCGTAAAGCTATTGGCTCCAAGGCGGTCATGGCGCGATTTGATCGATGGATAACAAGGCTGCTGTTATTCAGCACCATGTTATCAATTCTGATCACCGTTCTGATTGTCCTGTCCGTTCTGTCGGAATCATGGAGGTTTTTCTCTCAGGTTTCTCCGCTGGAATTTTTCTTTAGTACGGACTGGAATCCACAAACTGCAATTCGGGCCGGTCAGGCCGGAGGCCCCGGTTCTTTCGGAGCAATTCCGGTATTTCTTGGAACCATATTAATCACCACAATCGCCATGGCTGTCGCAACGCCTCTGGGACTTTTCTCGGCAATCTATCTGTCCGTTTACGCCAGCCCGAAATTTCGCCGCTGGGCGAAACCGATCCTGGAGATTCTGGCTGGTGTTCCGACAGTTGTTTACGGCTATTTTGCGATTTTGACCGTAGCTCCTTTTCTAAGATCTATCGGTGATTTTCTGGGGCTTTCAATTGCTTCGGAAAGCGCCATGACCGCCGGCCTGGTGATGGGAATCATGATTACTCCCTTTATCATGTCTTTAGCGGAAGACGTGTTGAGCGCAGTCCCAAAATCTCTGGTTTTCGGCTCGCTGGCCATGGGAACTACGGTTTCGGAAACGGTAACAAAGGTCATTATGCCCGCGGCTCTGCCTGGAATTATAAGCGCCATCTTGCTTGGAATTTCCCGTGGCATTGGCGAAACCATGATTGTGGTAATGGCCGCAGGGCTTGCCGCCAACCTTACCTTAAATCCTTTTGAAGCCGTCACTACCGCAACAGTCCAGATCGTCACATTACTTGTCGGCGATCATGAGTTTGACAGCGCGACTACGTTATCAGCCTTTGCACTGGGCTTTACTCTCGTGATCATGACGCTTTGCCTGAACGTGATTGCGCTAGTCATCGTCAAGAGATACAGGGAGCGCTATGTTTAGGTTAGCCCGCAGACACACTTCGATCATGGCCAAACGGGTCTACCGGAAAAAGGGGCCGTTCGTCTACAAATCCTACAGCAAGAAGCCCAAGCATAAATGGGTCGCCTGGCGCAGAAGAAAGGAAAAGCTTTTCAAGCTCTGTGGACTCGGAGCCATACTGATTTCATCCCTTTTTCTGGGCGTGCTGCTGTTTAGCATCATCTCCAAAGGCAGCTCCGCTTTTGTGAAATCGCAAGTTCTGCTGCCGATAGAATTCTCTGCCGAAGTTCTAGATCCGGCCAACACCTATGATCCTGACGCCATAGCCAAATCAGATTATCTGAAAATAATCCGGGATTCCCTTACGAATATTTTCCCGGAAGCGCAATCGCGCACTCAGATGCGCGAGCTTCAGGGATTGATAAGCCGGGAGGCTCCACACAAGCTGCGGAATCTGGTTACATCCGATATTTCCTTGATAGGCACGATTCAGGAAGTCTGGCTGCCTGTATCCAGCGACGTCGATATTGTTTCCAAAA
Source organism: uncultured Pseudobdellovibrionaceae bacterium (assembly GCA_964548445.1). GTDB lineage: Bacteria > Pseudomonadota > Alphaproteobacteria > Micavibrionales > Micavibrionaceae > RZZS01. Next base: position 3,694 of record CAZJRT010000067.1, on the reverse strand, counting down.
GTCATCTTTATGAGCTTCCCGAAAAACGTGGCCGCATTTCTGATGAGCAGGCAAAGTGGATAGCCGAACTTGTCGCACAGGGGCGTATGCGCAGAATCTTTAACCAGACTTTCTTTTCAAGCGGAGATTCCCGTGAACCTGAACAGGCGGGAGTAATGGGCAGTATTATCGGCTCGTTTTTCACAATAATAGTCTGCATCGCTGCCGCTTTTCCGCTTGGCGTAGCCACAGCTATTTATCTGGAGGAATTTGCGCCCAAAAACTGGTTTACGGATCTTATCGAGATCAACATTAACAATCTGGCCGCCGTACCTTCGATCATTTTCGGTTTGCTGGGATTGTCTGTTTACCTGAACTTTCTTCACCTGCCGCGATCTTCGTCGCTGGTGGGCGGGTTGGTGCTGGCGTTGCTGGTCCTGCCGGTAATCGTTATCGCTACCCGTAATGCAATAAGGGCGGTGCCCAAATCTATTCGTTTCGCCGCTGCCGCGCTCGGGGCGACGCCTACGCAGGTGGCATTCCATCATACGTTTATTTACGCGCTTCCCGGCATCATGACCGGAGTAATTCTCAGTATCGCCCGGGCGCTGGGTGAAACTGCGCCGCTTCTCATGATCGGCATGGTGGCTTTCGTTGCAGATGTTCCCGGCACATTTACAGATCCTGCAACGACATTGCCGGTTCAGGTTTTTCTCTGGGCCAACAACCCGGAAACCGGTTTTATAGAAAAAACATCAGCGGCCATTATCGTACTACTGGCTTTTCTGGTAATCGTGAACGCGCTGGCGATATACGTACGGCGTCGCTTTGAAATCAAATGGTGAGGGACATGAAATCTCAAGTCGCAAAGAAAGAAGAAACCATACAGGGGACCCGCATGAGCGCCAAGGGCCTCAGCGCATTCTACGGCGAAACACAGGCTTTGTTTGATATAAATCTGGATATTCATACAAACAAAGTCACCGCGCTGATCGGGCCTTCCGGTTGCGGCAAGTCGACTTTCATCCGCTGCCTCAACCGTATGAACGACTATGTCGAGAACTGCCGCGTTACCGGCAAGGTCGAACTGGACGGCTATAATATCTACGAAAAGAACGTCGACACTATTTTGCTGCGTCAGAAAATAGGAATGGTATTCCAAAAGCCGAACCCTTTTCCCAAGTCCATCTATGAGAACGTCGCTTACGGCCCCAAAATCCCCCGCCTCGTTTCCAACCGGGAAGAACTGGATGCGTTAGTGGAAAAAACCTTGAAGCGGGTAGGCTTGTGGGATGAGGTTTTTGACCGTCTTAACGCTCCGGGCACCTCTTTATCCGGCGGCCAGCAGCAAAGACTTTGCATCGCCCGGGCCATAGCCACCAGCCCCGAGGTTGTGCTGATGGACGAGCCCTGTTCAGCGCTTGACCCGATCGCTACTTCAATCGTTGAAAAACTGATTTATGAGCTTGCCCAGAAATTCACGATCGTGATTATTACGCATTCGATGCAGCAGGCTGAACGGGTATCCGACAATACCGCCTTCTTCCATCTTGGAAAAATTATCGAAAGCGGTACGACCGAGCAGATTTTCCACGCCCCGCACAATAAACAAACCAAAGACTATATCAGCGGCAAATTTGGTTAAGCAGAAAATGAAAAAGCCCCTCATCTGAGGGGCTTTCGCTAACCTTGTTGATTACTGATTATTTAAGAGCAGCTTGTGCCTGTTTTGCAATATCAGCAAAAGCGGCTTCATCACGAACGGCGATATCGGCAAGAACTTTCCGGTCCAGATCGATACCTGATTTTTTCAGGCCGTTCATGAACTGCGAATATGTAAGACCATTCAAACGAGCCGCAGCATTGATACGCTGGATCCACAATGCGCGGAAAGTACGCTTTTTATTACGGCGATCACGATAAGCATATTGGCCTGCTTTTTCGACCGATTGCACTGCCGTGCGGAAGCAGCTATTACGGCGACCGTAATGACCTTTGGCAGCCTTGATAACTTTTCTATGTCTTGCGTGAGCCCTGGGCCCTCCTTTGACTCTGGCCATTACTCACCTCCTTCGGCGCGCTTGGCGGCCGCCTTTCTTTTCTTGCGCGCATATGGCAGGAAATTACGCAATACGGTTTCCTGATCAGCCTTGCAAAGCACCGTCGTGCCTCTGGCTTTACGCTTCATTGATTTTGGCTTGTTCATTTGCATGTGACGGGCAAAGGCCTGCTTGGCTTTAACTTTGCCAGAAGCCGTGACCTTGAATCGCTTCTTGGCACCGCTACGGGTTTTCATCTTCGGCATTTTTTTCTCCTTGAAGTTAATGCGGCCGAGGCATGCCGATTACATTAGCCAGACCGCTACTTTTACGTTTGATGCGTTATACACAGCTTTACCCGGTGAAATCAAGTAATTTGAACATCGGGCGGTAAAGCTTACTTGCCGGAACTTACCAGTGGTACGGAATATTGCGCCGCAAGATCCCACGGAAAGTGAATCCAGGTGTCCTGTGAAACTTCTGTAATATAAGTATCAACAAGGGCAGCGCCAGCAGGCTTGGCGTAAACACAGGCGAAATGCGCATTTGGCAGGAGCTTTCTGGCGATCTTCAGGGTTTTTCCGGTATCGACAAGGTCATCTACAACCATCCAGCCTTTGCCGCCATCAGGCAGTTCAGGACATTTAATTACTTTGGCTTCGCCCTGATCCTTGTGCTCGTAACTTGCGATGCACAGATTTTCAACGTGCCGAATGTCCAGTTCTCTCGCCATGATACAGGCCGGAACCAGCCCGCCGCGAGTAATTGCAATAACGCCATTCCATGGACCTTTTTCGAGCAGCCGCCAGGCCAGAGCTTTGGAATCACGGTGCATTTCTTCCCATGAAACGGGAAAATCCTTATGCTGTGAAGGGGTGGCAGACATTTAACCGAACCTTTCCTTATGACTAAAGCCGGCTCTTATATACGAAAAAAAAGGTATGCTTTACCAGAAAAATCTTAACCAGTGTCTTTGCTGACTGGCCGCAACGTCTTCTCGGAGAAAACTTTGCTCGGAGGCGGGCCTTTGTTTTGACAACAAGGGCATTTGAATTTTTCCAGCTCGGGAATTCTGGCTTTTCTTACCGGCCTTGGAAAGTCAGCTACTTCGCCGATTGCAGGACCTGCAATATAGTCGAATCCATGAGCTATTGCTGATTTTAATAAATCCTCACTTTCCAGGCCACGTACAAATAACCTGGCCTGATAATGTTCAAATTCTTTTGAATATGCTTTCAGTAACGGCATTACCTGATTTTCCTCCAAGCCAATATGGGAGAGATCAAGTCCATATCCGTGAACTTTTGTATCTATCACCCCTTCCGGTATCTCATCTGTAATCCCGGTATTCACCATCAGGGCGCGGCAATGAAATGAGAGCATTTTCAGACAATCATGTTCTGCCGGCGTAAGTCGCCTGTGAGGAAAAGCATTAATTTCAAAAACCAGAACCTCCTTGATCTCGACAGGGAGATTCCACAGATAAACCGAAATCAAATCCCTGACAGGCGGAGAAGCAAGGCTCTCGAAAGATACCGGAGCGACCATCACCCCGCCCTTATAATATGGAAGCACTTCCCGCAAGGTTCTGACGGAAGCCGCAATTACCGCCAGATCATTGCGGACTGTTTCCTTTTCAAAAACATAAAGCGGCGGATTTCTGTCCCGGCAGATAT
>CAZJRT010000066.1:0-8348 GCA_964548445.1 uncultured Pseudobdellovibrionaceae bacterium | reverse complement strand
TAAGAAGGGAAAAGAAGTCGTAGATGGCGGTCACGTCACTTGTCAGGCGTATATAGCCGGAGTCATGGATTATCATGCCTTGCTCAGTTCCCTGGGCACTTCACCAAGTGTCGATTTTTGCGTTCCTTCTAATGCCGAGCTTGGAGACCTGCAAACTATCGTGCTTCGTTACCTGATGCGCAACCCGCAGCATAAAGGCTTTATAGCCTCTCCAGCTGTTGCTCTGGCGCTGTACGAAGCCTTTCCATGTAAATGAATTGGCAAAAGCCATTTCTATTATTTGGCTGCGTTTTAAGTTATTCTCTTATCTTTATTAATATTACCCGGGAGGCTCATCCATGATTGCCCGTGTTTGCTTCTTAGTCTTTGCTTTCGTTTTTCTTACTTTTTCGTCCTTTCCGGTTTACGCCGAAACGTTGCCGCTGAAAAATGTCATTATTTCCTCAAGCGGACTGGCCGTCTATGGACATGAAGGTAAAGTGCAGGGCGATACTGAACTGGAATTATCAGTGCGGCTCGATCAGGTCGACGACCTCCTTAAGAGTTTAGTCGTGATGCAACCGGAAAACGCGAAACTTGAAGGCGTGAGCCTGCCCGGGCGTGAGCCGCTTTCGCAAATCTTTCTGGGGCTCCCTTTTAACGAGACAGAAATCCGCAATTATCCGGCACTGCTTAATGCCATGCGCGGAGCAATGGTTTCTATAGATGATGGTTTCATTACCGGTCGCCTGATGGGTGTGGCTGAAGAAGAATCCAGAATTGATGATGCCATAGTGACTCGCTACAGGGTAAGCATACATACCGACGCTGGCATTAAAACTGCGGTACTCGAAGACATTGGCAATCTGAAATTCACTGAAAAAGAGGTACAGGCACAGCTTGATCGTGCATTAAAAGCATTATTTACAAACCGGGTACAGGACGAACGTACACTTACTATCAAAACCAGCGGCCCGGAACGTAATGTGGCGATGATTTATATTCTTGACGCTCCGCTCTGGAAAAGCAGCTACCGATTGCTTCTTCCCGAAGCGGACGAAGAAACCGCTACTTTGCAGGGCTGGGCAGTGCTTGAAAACACCACCGGACATGATTGGGAAGATGTCAATCTCACCCTGATGTCAGGTTCACCGGTGACTTACCATCAGGCTTTATATGAGAGTTATTTCACCGACAGGCCAGAATTGCCCGTAAAAATCATGGATCAGGTGATGCCTCGAGCAGATCGGGGTGCTGTTTCGTTACTCGGGGAAAAACTGGAAACACGTCAGGAATTAAGACAAATCAACAAGACACGTGATTCCATGGTACGTAGCAAGGGCATCGCTGGCGCTCCTCCAATGCCACAGGCGGAAATGTCAGCGCCTTCTATGGCATATGGTGATATGGCAGCAGAACAGGAAGCAGCGCCAATGCACCTTTCACAGGTACAAGCTGCTACAGCAGACGAAACCGCAAGCCAGATGGTTTTCCATTTTCCTCAGACTTTAGACCTCCCGGCCGGGAACACCTTGATGGTACCTTTTAGTGACCGCAAGGTTCCGGCAGAGCAGGTTTATCTATATCAGCCAGATGTTAATGCCCGCCACCCGCTGGCCTCGATTCTGATCTCCAATGACAGCGATAGCGGCCTGCCTCCCGGAATTATTACATTATATGATGCTGGAGGCGATCAGGCGCTGCATGTAGGCGATGCTGAAATGCCACTGGTACCGACAGGCGAAAACCGTTTTATCAGCTATGCTCTGGATACCTCCACCCTGATAGACCGCGAGGACAGCAGCGACCGCCGCCTTGGCCTGATTACTATTGTTCGCGGATCCCTGCACCAGAAAGTTCTCTGGCTGAATACCACCAAATATACAATCGAGGCGCCGGAAGACGAAGCCCGCACAGTAGTTATAGAACATCCCCGTCGTCAGGACTGGGAACTTGATACACCTGAAGGAGCAGCAGGGGATATTGAGAAAACCGAAACCCATTACCGAGTCAGGTTCAGAGTTGAAGCGGGAAAAACGGAAGACTTTGCTATTACCATGCGTAAGGAAGCAGTTGAATCTGTCGCGCTTACAAACATTGCTCCACATGAACTGACTCGCCGCATCAAGGCCGCTGTCGCAGGCAAGGATATTCCTTCTGATGTCCGCAAGGTGCTGGAAGAAATCGTGGAGTTACGATCCAGGTCATATGCTATTGAGCAACAAATTGCCCGGATCAATCAGGAACGCCAGCAGATTTTCAGAGACCAGAACCGCCTGCGACAAAATCTGTCTAACATTTCACTGGACAACCCACAGTGTAAGAGTTACCTTTCTGAAATGGAGGAGCAGGAAGACAGGCTGGATGAGCTTGCCGGTGAAGAAAAGGACTTGAAAGAAATACTGAAGAATGCGCAAGATGAGCTCGATAATTATATCAGAAATTTAAAGCTCTAAGGGGAGGCTCAATTGATAGTGATTAATGCCGAGGTGCTTGGTAAGGAAGCACCCCAAAAAAGCTCTCTGGATGACATCCGGACCTACAAAGTCAAAGTTCTATCTGCTGACGCAGAGTGCACATGCAATGCTCCCGAAACGGGAAGCATTCGCAAGGTTTTCATGGCCAGCGCTCTTGGTACTCCAGAGATCGGCGATCAAGCCTATTTCAAGATAAACTGCAGGGGCGATGTAAGCGCTTTCAACAAGGATGCTCCACCACATGATCAGAATAATTCTGCTCAGGGATGTGGTTGCAATAAGGGTCCGGAACTAAAAATTTAAAATGCAGCCTGTAAAAGATTGGATATACGATCACGATGATCGTTGGTCATTTACTATTCTGTATGTGGGCGGCGCTATTCTCCTTAGCATTTATCTGAACCTGTTTTGGGTTGCGATGCTGATGCTGGTGAATTTCGCCCTGAAGCTCACACGAAATTTTATGATCGTTGCGCCAAGACCAGTATTGCTGGCGATCTGGCAGATCAAACTTGATATAGCTCTCATTGCCTTTGCAATCACTATAACTCTCTACGCAGAGCACGTTTTTGCTATTCTGGGGATCAGTCGTCTGGCCCGTGCCGGTCAGGCGATGCGCGGAGCTCATCTGGCCGCTCGCTTCGGAGTCATCAAGCGAGGATTGCGAGTACTGTTCCTGATCGTAGATGATCTGGCGCGCCTTGTTCATGCTTTTGTAAGAGCCATTCGAAAACAAAAAACCCTGGTCAATATTGACGAGCATATCCTTGAGGAAATCACACCCCACCCCACCGAACCCTGGACCAATCCGCAAAAAGGTGATTTTTTCAGTATCGGTTTTGGAACGCTTTGCTTATTGCTGATACTTATGGCACCGCTTCTTACCGGCATTCCGTTTATTGATATCGCTGCCCAAGTCGCCCATGAACTCAGCCCCTGATTTTTCCAGGGAACTTATTGTCCGTTAAATACTTGGTTTATTGTAATTTAACGGAGGATCCCATGAAAAAAATCATAACTGTTTTTGCTGTATTTTGTTTAATGGCTTTGCCCGGTGTAGCTTCTGCAGAAACTATCTACAAAGCAGAATTCGAGCCAATTAACCTCGACAATCTTAAACAAAAACCAGCCGGATATGCCCATCTTAGAATCAACGAGGAAACTGACCAGTTGCTGATCACTCTTGAGGCAAACGGACTGAGTGCCGGACCGCATCTGATGCATCTCCATGGCTTTAAGGAAGGTACAGCAGAGGCAAATTGTGCAAGTCCTCAGGCGGATACGAATAACGATGGCTATCTGGATCTCATGGAGACGCATGCCGCGTCAGGTGAAACGCTTGTGCCGTTTCATGACTATCCGGCAAGCCTTGAAATCATGACAGAAACCTATCCCGAAGCAGGTACAAGAGGAATGCTGGTCTACAAGAAAGCAGTAGATCTCGATGCCCTTGGAGAAGCAATGCAGGAAAAACATCGCATTGATGATCTGAGCCTCGAAAACCGGGTTATTTATATTCACGGACTGCCGGAAGGTTCTACACTTCCGGACACTATTCAAAGCCTGGAAGGTGTGCCAGCCGCCATGACCTTGCCTATTGCTTGCGCCAACATCCAGAAAATGGAGTAGCTATGATCACGATCATGACTGACCTGCCAGACGAAGTACTGGGTGTTGAGGTGCAGGGCAAACTTATTGGAAAAGAATATAAGGAAATACTGATCCCGGCAGCCGAGGAGAAGCTGAAAAAACATTCCCGGATAAGGGCGCTGATTTTTGTACGTGATCTCGAGGGTCTTGATGCCGGTGCATTGTGGCATGACACAAGTTTCGGCATCCGGCACTGGAGGGACTTTTCACATGTGGCACTGGTCACAGATATTGGCTGGGTTAAATCCATGATAAAGTTCTTTGCGCCGATCATTCCGGCAGAAGTAAAGATCTTCCCGGAGATGGACTTCCAATATGCCAGAGAATGGATTTCTATTTAATGCTATTTGGCCTCGACAAAATCGCGATAGGCACTGATATATGAGGCGGCACTCCATGCCTGATACGCCTTGCCCATAGGTTTGCCGGTCTGACCATGACCCCATTCGTTGAATTCCCATTCATCACGAATACCCTGCTTGCAAAATTCGGCCAGAGACAATAGCGCCTGCTCGGCATGATCTTTCTGCCCGACTTGCAGCAGATAGCGCACCCACAAACCACCGACTAGCGGCCAAATCCCGCCGTTGTGGTAATGGTTCGGAATGTTATGCATCTTCACTAGATTATAATCCCGCCACATAGGGTCTCCCGGCTGAACCACCGGATAAAGCACGCGCACAGGATACGGCTTGTCTATCTCGACCTGTCGCAGGAAGTAATATGTATCTTCCCTTAGCTCCTCACCAGTAATCTCAAACAACGAAGCCAGAATATTGGCCAACACGTCACAGCGCCAGCCGAAGTAATGCGGCGAAATTTGCTCGATCAGGTAAGGCGTATGGACCAGCCGGAATTGGCTTTGCGCATGCGAAGGCCGATTAAAGTTGGCCGAATCTTCAGTCGGCCAGAAATTATAAAGTATCTGATTTTTTATATTTTCAACCCGTCCAAACAGCGCATGATCCCGCTTGCCTCTTGCATTTCTATATTCGGCAAAAGCTTTGGTGGCGCCGTACCATAGAACTTCGTCGTGCAATACATTGTGGCAGCGATACATCAAATCAGCCCAGTCGGAAGATTCCGGGACCTCAAGAAGGCCGCAATTGTTGCTGTCGTGAGCGGCTATCCAGTTATAAGTTTTCTCTATATGAGGTTCGTACTTCTCCAGAAACTCATTGTCCTGTGTTTTTTTGTAATATTCCCAGGCGGCGATAATAACCCACATAGCTCCATCTATGGCACAAATGCTCCCCAATCCGCCGTACTCGATTTCTTCACTATTGATATAAACGTAATTGGGGATAGTGCCATTATCAGCCTGTGCATCCAGAATTGTCTCCAGCGACTGGCGAGTCATTTCAGTGAAATCAGGATCATCCAGTCGCAAGGTCCAAAGACCAGTGATCATGCTGTCTCTGGCCCATACGCAGGCATAGTTGGTATGCTTGTCCCGGTCATGTTTTATGCTGCAAGCCGAAAAACCCTTGGACGTGACGCATAGTTTCAGAGCCTCTTTCGCTTTGCTATAGGCTTCATCGATCAATTTTATGTCGGTTTTTTGCGGTGTTCCCAGCATGGTTTATAGACTACCGGCTAAGAGTTAATAATGAGTTGAGTTTATAACACTGCATTTTCACAAAACCTGCAAGACCTTAAAGCCTGTTTGACTTTAAGCGTTTAACCACCAGTAACCGCCACTCAGGTAACCTGCAAACAATGTCCAGAGCGTGGGCAGGATCATCAGCAAGGCGGCTGCCCGGACTCTTGGCCACGCTAATAATATGAACAATAAGGCAAAACCATTAATAGCAATGATCCAGATAAAACCGGCCAGCAGCAACTGCGCGTTAAAAAACACAAAGCTCCAGCTCCAGTTAAGTCCCATATAAACTGCAAATACTGCAAGAAGGCCATAATTCCTGTGTCGCCATACCGACCATCCTGCAGCAGCGATCAGAGCATATAGAATCGTCCATACAGCTGGAAAGATAAAATCAGGAGGAGATAAAGGCGGCGGGGTCAGACCTGCATACCAGCTGCCGACTCCACTTTGCGAAGCATTCCCGATCCATGCCGAAACTACTTCAAACACTACAATTACAAGAACAAGGGACCAGTATTTTTTTATCATTGTAAATATATAGGTCACTTACCAATACTGGTCACCTTGAATGCAAATGAAGTCTTATGCCGCTTTTATTTTTTTTCGTATATGCCTGCGCTGCTCATAGTATTGATCTGCCAGGTTCAGCGGGATATCCGGCTGCAACTGCTCACGGGCCTGAGGAAAGAAAATTATCTCCTCATTCTGGGCATGTCGCTCGAACAGGAATGCCAGTCTGGCAACAGTATCCATCCACTCTTCCGAGCGAGAATCCAGCATCTCAAGCAACGAGACCATATATTCGATCTGTTCATGCTCTTCTTCCTCCTGTTCAACAGAATAAGCTACATCCCTGTCCAACTCGCGGCGCATTTTTGGAAAAGCCACGTTATCTTCGTAATGTGAATGAATTCCAAGTTCCAGCCTTAACTCAGTAAATAGCCTGTCTCGTTTCTTTAAATCTCCATCCACAGTAGTCCCGATTTCAATTATCAGACTCTTTATCCGGTCATGGTCCTCGGTCAACAGATCAAAAATGTCCTTCATGACAACCTCCTTTCAATAACTATAATACATACCGTACCATTTTAGTCCACTATAAAATTTAAATATATTTTCCCTGCCCTAAACTCCAGGCGGCTAACTGTTTTTTTGTTATGGCTTTAATTCGGAAGGCTTGTGCGGGGTCAGACAAATCAGGCTTTTGTGATTACTGGCAACGCCTGCGCGTCGCTCGAATTCTCTGGTCATTTTAGTGTCATCCATAATGAGAGGAACAAACGGGGCTCCAAGGCAGAGCAAGTTATAGGTACGATACCAGCCATTCACAAACCCCAGGCGATGATTTTCCTGCTGGTAACTGGCATAAGGAAGCTCTTCCGGATATCCCTTCCACGGTCTGATAAAACTTATGAACTCGGTCGTATCATTTGAAAATGACAGGTAAGCGGCTTCTTCATCTTGCATATAAGACTTCAGCTTTCTGGAATTAGCCAGCACGATCTTTTGCCTGTTTCCTACCCGGCGAGAAGAATCAAATGTATGATATTTCTCAGGGTGCCCGGGCAAAGGAACTATATAATAATAATTTGGCGCGCCCTCAAATACCGGGGCCTTTTCATTTAAAGCCTGCATAAAACCTTCCGGCGAGTCAAGAATCTTTTGGTATTCTTCAAGACTGCGACCAAAGCCAATAAGAAATACCAGAGGGTTGGAAACCTTCATTCCGCTAATCCACTCATTGGTAGTAATAAAATCAATATCAGTATGGCAATGCCCCGTAGTATAGGACAAGTCAACATCATATAATTTCAGGCCGGGGCATTCCTGCTGCAATATCTGGGAAGCTATCAAAGGCACATGGGAAGGCATGCGAAAACAGCTGTTATTATCAAGATGAAATAAATGGATGTGAGGCCGGTCACGGTCAAAATCGGTGATTATCCCGCATTCTCTAAAATGTGGTTTTTGAAACCCGTCAAAAATGCTTCGGGATGTATACTTCACTCGCCCGATCTTATTCATCCGAGAGAAATGGGGGGTAAAATCGGTATTTCAAGTGACAATAATTAACATGCACAATAAACCTTATACTGGATCAATAAGGCCGTGACGTCATAATCCTCTTCTTATTCCCCAAAACATCCAGTAGCCGCCCAATATCATAAGTAAGCCCCTACTATCCAGACAAGCCAGGCGGATCCGACCCGCCGGACGTAACCGGGGTCTATTGGCAGATATTCGATCTCGATAACATCACCTTCGGAAAGGCCGTGTCCTTTGAGTGAAATAACATCCTCAAATGTCTCTAGATCACAAAGCAGTTCCTGTCTACGTTCCTCGCCGTCAAGAGTTTTAAATCTTACCTCGGGCTGTGTACGCTCGCCCATAATATAAACCGGAATATCAATAAGAGTTGCTTGCGTGCGAACGCCATAGTTACGGAGGAAAAACTCCGCGTGCCTGCGGTTAAACTTTACTGGATCCCGTTTGTGCAATCCTGCTTCGCTTTGGCTTCGCAGGAGCCAACGGGATGACGGTTTGGCTAAAAGGCCTAAGGCCTTAAGCAAACCATCACTTATCATCCCCCATCTTCAGGGCATTGATAAACGCGGATTGCGGTATATCGACATTGC